>CACZQT010000493.1 GCA_902783295.1 uncultured Lachnospiraceae bacterium | reverse complement strand
GAAACAGGACAGGCGATCCATCAGAAAAGGAGCTGTCCCCACATGATCCGGGCGGATCATGCGGGGCAGCTCCTCCGTTTTTTCCCGGGGATTCCGAGGGTCTCCTGTCAGGACTTCTTTTCTTCCTTTCCGCCTTTTCCGCGCCGGCCGAGGATCACGCTCTGCAGCAGGATGAAAATTCCCAGCATGGCGCCGCTGGCCATATCCTGCCACCAGGATTCGTTCAGCGGACTCAGGCCGATGATCTTCTGAATAGCCGCCAGGATCATCACCCCGAACAATGTGCCGATCACATTGCCCACGCCGCCGGTCAGCAGCGTTCCGCCGATGATGGAGGCCGCAATGGCGTCCATTTCCGAGCGCATGGCGATGCTCGCGTTGGCGGCGGGCTTGTGCATCAGGAAAACGAGCCCGGCGAGCCCGGCCAGAAGCCCTGAAATAATATAGCTGCGGAAGCATACGCTTTTCACGTTGATTCCCAGCATCAGGGCGCTCTGACGGTTTCCGCCCAGAGCGTAAACACCCCGGCCCAGCTGCGTATAGCGAAGCATCAGCCAGATGACCGCCACGACCAGGACGGCAATGATCGCGCCAATTTCCAATTTGGCGGGGATCAGGTTTCCGTTCTTTGCCACATAGCCCAGCCAGGGAATCTGCAGTTTGGTTTTTACCAGGACCTGGAACCCCTCATGGGTCACCTTTACGGGGTTGACGCTCAGGAGGGTGGTCAGGCCCCTGGCGAGGAACATGCCGGCCAGGGTCACGATGAAGGGCTGAATTTCCAGATAGCTGACCATGAAGCCCTCAAACAGGGCAAAGGCCAGACCGATGCCCAGGGCCAGCAAAACGGTCAGAATCACAGCCAGCGCGCTGTTTTCCGGCGCGGAATACTCCAGAAACTTGGCACAGGCCATGCAGGTCAGCCCGATGATCCCGCCTACGCTGATGTTGATCCCTCCGCCGATCATCACAACCGTCAGCGAGCAGGCGATAATGATCAAAGCGGCGTTTTCGTTGAACAGATCCAGAAACTGCTGCACCTTCCGGAAGGCGCCGCCCATGAAAATCACAGCCGCCGCGTACATGACCACGAAGATCCCGATGGCGATCAGCGTCAGCAGGGAAGCGTCGGAGAGGGGCTCCCTCCGATTCCGGCGAATGGTTGGGTTTGCAGTCGTCATGATGCCGCGCCTCCCTTCACTGCCGTGCCGCTCACGGCGACGTTTTTCCGGTTCCGCCAGGCGGTCATCCGATTCTTGATCACCGGCGAACCGGCCGCGACGATGATGATGATGACCACGGCCTTATATGCCTTGATGTTAACGGAATTGATGCCCATGGCCAGCAGCGTCACCGTCAGCATGGTGATGATATATGCGCCGAGAATGGATCCGCTCATGCGGAACTTTCCTCCGCCCAGGCTGTTGCCGCCGATGGCGACGGCCAGGATGGCGTCCATCTCGATATCGACCAGCAGCGTCTTATGGCTCACCTGGCTCATGCGGCAGGTGGCGATGATGCTGGCCACCGCCACGCACAGACCCAGCAGCCCGAAAGCAATCATCTTCACCGCGGTGGGGCTGATCCCGTTCAGCCGGGCCGCGCCCTGATTGATCCCGACGCTCTGGGTGTACAGCGTGGTGTTGGTCCGCCTGAAAATGACCATCAGAATCAGGCCCACCAGAACCACCATAAACACCGGCGTCGGTACGGGGATGCCGGGAATGGTCATTCCGATGGCCGTGATAATCGGGCTGTCCACCTGCGGCGTGGCGCTGCCGGTGATCCAGTAGGCAATGGAACGGCCGCAGGAGTACAGGATCAGTGTCGCGATCATGGGCTGAATTTTGAACACGGACACCAGCGTTCCGTTGAACATCATGAAGGCGACGGCCGTGGCGATACAGGCCAGCGTGGCGACAGCCAGGGTTCCGGCCGTCACGTTTCCCATACCGATGAGCAGCTTGATAAAAACGCTGGCGGAAATGGCGCCCACCGCGCCGACCGAGATGTCCTGTCCACCGCAGGCCGCCGTTACCAGCGTCATGCCCATGGAGATGATCGCCAGCTCGCTGGCGCTGTTGATCACGCTGATCAGGTTCCCGCCCAGGACGGGGTTCCCGCTGTTGTTGGTATTGACAACCACTGAAAAAAACCCCGGATCCCGGATCAGATTGAACAGAAACAGCAGCGCCAGCGCGGTCAGGGGAATGGCCAGCTGACCGATACCCATCCGCTTCCAGATGCTCTCCTTTGTCTTATCCATGCTGCGCCTCCCCTCCCGCGATGGTTTCCATCACATGCGCCTGGGTCAGTTCGTCTCCCGTCAGCTCGCCCACCGTGTTTCCGTCCCGCATGACGATCAGCCGGGAACATGTTCGCAGCATTTCCTCGATCTCGGAGGAGATGAAGGTGATGCTCATGTT
>CACZQT010000492.1 GCA_902783295.1 uncultured Lachnospiraceae bacterium | reverse complement strand
CAGTAGATACAGCGGTATACACCCTTTTCACGGTCCACAAGGCGGAAAACGTGATCCAGTTCCTGCTCCACAGAGGTGATGCAGCGGGGGTTTTTGCAGCGTTCCACATTGACGATTTTTTCAGGAAGAGCCAGCTTTTTCTTTTCCACGGTCTGGCCGTCTTCCACGATGCTGACCGTGATACCCGGATCGAGATATCCGAGCACATCCAGGTCCACATCGATTTTGTCGCTGATTTTGATGATATCCTTGGTACCCAGCTTGTTGCTCTTGACTTTCCGGAGGATGGCGACGGGGCAGTCCAGGTCATCCAGTCTCAGATAATGATAGACTTTCATGGAATTTCCGGCTTTGATATGATCCAGCACGATTCCCTTTTCAATGGCGTCAACCTTCAGCATCGGCAGCCACCTCCTTCTGTCTTTCCGGCAGATCCAACAGTTTCATCATCAGAGCCATACGTACAAACTTTCCGTATTCCGCCTGTTTGAAATACAAGGCGCGGGGATCTTTATCCACTTCTACCGAAATCTCATTGACACGGGGCAGAGGGTGCAGGATTTTCAGGTCCGCTTTGGCACCGGCCAGCTTCTGCATGTCCAGGATGTAGCTGTCTTTTAAGCGCAGATAATCTTCTTCATTGAAGAAACGCTCACGCTGCACGCGGGTCATGTAAAGGATATCGAGTTTTCCGATTACATCCTCCATACGTTCCACTTCCCGGTAATCGGCATTTCCGCGGTCCAGCACTTCTTCCTTGATATAATCCGGGACTCTCAGTTCCAGCGGGGAAATCAGGATAAAATGGATACCGGGATAACGGCAGAGCTGTTTGATCAGCGAATGTACTGTACGGCCGAATTTCAGGTCGCCGCAGAATCCGATGGTCAGATCTTTCAGACGGCCGCATTCTTCCTGGATGGTCAGAAGGTCAGTCAGGGTCTGCGTGGGGTGGAGATGACCGCCGTCTCCGGCGTTGATGACAGGGATACTGACATTCATGGAGGCGACGAGGGGAGCGCCTTCTTTAGGATGCCGCATTGCAATAATATCCGCGTATTTTTCTACAACGCGTGCGGTATCTGCAACACTTTCTCCTTTGGAAGCCGAACTGCTGGCAGCCTCGGAAAACCCGAGAACGCTTCCTCCCAGTTCCAGCATGGCTGCTTCGAAGCTGAGCCGGGTGCGGGTACTGGGTTCAAAGAAGAGAGTAGCCAGCTTCTTTCCTCTGGCAACTTCGGAATAGGCAGAACGGTCCGCCATGATTCGTTCGGCCAGCGACAAAATGTCATCAATTTCCTGCAGAGTCAGATCGGTAGGGTCGATCAGATGCTTCATGCTTTATTCCTCTTTCAGATTAGAACTATGATTTCCCGGAAAACGGCGCACCATGAAGGTGCGCCGTAGAAGAAAAACAATTATACGATTACTCAAGAGCAGCGGTGATAATAGCCATCCGATAAACTTCTTCAGCGTCACAGCCGCGGGAGAGGTCGTTGATCGGAGCGTTCAGGCCCAGAAGGATAGGACCGTAGGCGGCATAACCGCCAAGACGCTGTGCGATCTTGTAACCGATGTTGCCGGCTTCAATCAGAGGGAAAATGAAGGTGTTGGCATAGCCGGCTACGGGCGAACCGGGGAACTTCAGCTGGCCGACGGTCGGGGAAACCGCAGCGTCAAACTGCATTTCGCCGTCGATGGCCAGGTCCGGATTCTGTTCTTTGGCAATCCGGGCTGCTTCAGCAGACAGGGCTACCGTACCGCCTTTTCCGGAACCCTTGGTGGAGAAGCTCAGGAAGGCTACCTTAGGATCGATGCCGAAGATCTTCGCGCATTTCGCGGATTCCGCAGCTACTTCTGCAAGCTTCTGGGCACCGGAGTATACCACGTTGCCTTCTTTGTCAACAGTGTCCGTATAGTCCAGGTTAACAGCGCAGTCGCCCATGCAGATGGTGCGCAGGTTTTCATCACCGGTATCCCTGGTCAGAATGAAGCAGGAGGATACCAGATGAGCACCGGGTTTGGTCTTAACAAGCTGCAGTGCAGGACGGATGGTGTCAGCGGTGGAATAGGTGGCGCCGCCCAGCAGGCAGTCCGCTTTGCCGGCCTTTACCAGCATGGTGCCGAAATAATTGCCCTTGCTGAGAGCTTCGCGGCATTCTTCGGGAGACATTTTGCCTTTGCGGAGCTGTACCATGGTTTCCACCATAGCATCCATGCCTTCATACGTCAGGGGATCGAGGATTTCAGCGCCGGAGACATCGAAGCCGCCCTTTGCAGCGGCAGCCTTGACATCATCTACGTTTCCTACCAGGATCACGCCCATCAGACCTTCCGCCAGCAGCCTGGCAGCGGCGCTGAGGATACGGGCATCCGTACCTTCCGTAAAGACGATGGTTCTGGGTTCGGCTTTCACTTTCGCGATCAGTTTCTCAAACATGGAAATCTCCTCCTGTGAAATATAGTGTTTTAAGGTGGGTGAACAGTGTTATTTTTTTCTCCAGATCTTGAGGGTCTTGAGAAGTTTCTCTTTTTCTGCCACATCCATCCTGCGGATTTCGGCGATCAGGTCCTGGTCAAGGGCTGTTTCCTGGTATTCGGGAACCAGAACACCGGCCAGAGAATCCAGAGAGGTATCTGTCAGGCGCGCATAGTACATCAGCATGCGCAGAGACATCGCAGTGCGGTTGTTTTCTACGTTGCTGATATACCCGGGAGTGACATTCAGGGCTTCGGCTACCTGGCTTTGCGTCAGGTTGTGCTCCAGACGGATGCGCTTCACAATCGGGCCGAAGTCCTCTTTGGAAATAGGGGCTTCCACTCTTACGGGTTCAGGCTTTTTCTTTTTCATGGTTCTTCTCCTTAAAAAATAAATGTAAATACGTTTAAATCGTCTCCCCGGTCAGAAGGCTGTAGGCCTGACGATATTTTTCTATGGTTTTTTCCACGATCTCCTCCGGGAGTACCCAGCCGCTGTCCGGATTGGCCTTCAGCCAGTCACGGGCGAACTGCTTGTCGAAGGAGGGCTGGCTGTGTCCGGGTTCATACCCTTCGGCAGGCCAGAACCGGGAACTGTCCGGAGTAAGCATTTCATCGCCGACGACGAGGTTCCCCGCCTCGTCGAGCCCGAATTCAAACTTCGTATCCGCAATGATAATGCCATGTGCCAGGGCGTAGTCGGCGCAGCGGCGGTACAGACGCAGGGATGTTTCCTTCAGACCCCTTGCGTATTCCTCTCCGTGGCCGGGAAAACGTTCTTCCAGATAGGAGATGCTGTCTTCGAAGGAAATGTTTTCGTCATGATCCCCGATTTCCGCTTTGGTAGAAGGGGTATAGATCGGTTCAGGAAGTTTCTCCGATTCCTGCAGGCCTTCGGGAAGAGTGATGCCGCAGACCTTGCCCGTGCGCTGGTAGCTACTCCAGCCGCTGCCGGTAATATAACCGCGGACAATGCATTCTACAGGAAGCATGGTAAGTTTCCGGCAGAGCATGACGCGTCCCTCAAAGCGCTCCTGACGGAAGAATTCCGGCATATCTGCCGTATCTGTTGAGAGCATATGGTTAGGTACGATGTCTTCCGTGAGATGAAACCAGAAACGGCTCATCTGGGTCAGTACTTTTCCTTTGCCGGAAACGGTATTGTGAAGGATGACATCGAAGCAGCTGATGCGGTCGGTGGCAGAGAGTACCAGGCGGTCACCCAGGTCGTAAATCTCGCGGACCTTTCCTTCTTTGGCAGGGGTGAATTCAATCATTCTGAATAACCTCATATGGAAAGCGCTGCCGTCCGGCAGGCGTTCCGGAAAAACGGATCTTTCTGTGAAAATCAACAGAGAGTATAATTACACTTCTTTCCTAGAATACAGAGTTTTCGGGGAAAAATCAACTGTTTAACGTCTTTTTTTGTATACGGGACACCCTGCCGGGCAGGCATCGCACCGGTGAAAATGCCTGTCTGACAAGGTATGTACCTGCGGGGAAACCGGCTGGATACATAGTACAGAAGAATCAGAAAAACCGCTTGACAAACGAGAGGAAAGCCGATATACTGTAGATCGTGTTTCGGTTTGGGACACACTTCGAGGCGTGGCTCAGTTTGGTAGAGCGCTGCGTTCGGGACGCAGAGGCCGCAGGTTCAAATCCTGTCGCCTCGATGTATGCTTCTCCTTCGGGAGTCGGCATGGCTCATTGGTCAAGCGGTTAAGACGCCGCCCTCTCACGGCGGAAACAGCGGTTCGATTCCGCTATGAGCTAGGACCATGCATT
>CACZQT010000491.1 GCA_902783295.1 uncultured Lachnospiraceae bacterium | reverse complement strand
CATGTATCAAAGGAGAAACCGGACATGAAAAAGTCTTTCGCCAAGAAACTGCTGCTGAGTCTGCTGATTCCCTGCATCGTTCTGCTGGTGCTGGAAATTCTGGCATGGATCAAAGGGGTGCGCCTGTTTGCCAATGCGGACAGCTGGAAGCTTTTTTTCCGCGCGGTGGCAAATGTAACGCTTACTACCTTTGCTCTGTCCATCAACCTGGATTCGGGCCGGTTCGATTTTTCCCTGGGATCGGTATCCATGCTGTCTGCAACGATTGCCGGTACACTGGCTCAGCAGTGGAATATGGGCCCCTGGCCTACGCTGGCTGCGGCTGTTCTTGTGGCCGCCGGACTTGGACTGATTCACGGCGGAGTCTATGTGATCACCCGCATTCCGCCGATCATCGTATCCCTGGGCATGGCGCTGTTCTATGAAGGCTGCGCTTTCGCCTATACCGGCGGCAAGGGTGTTTCTCTGGTGACGCGCACGGACATTATCGGCTTTTCCACTATCGGCAATTATATTTTTGTGACAGCCGTGACCGTAGCGCTGATTGTGCTGCTGTTTGATTATACCCGTTTTGGGGCCAACTACAGGGCACTGGTCAGCGGCCAGAAAATTGCCGTGGAAACAGGGATTAAAGAAGTCGGCAACGCTCTGGGCTGCTATACCGTCAGCGGCGCGCTGATGGGCGTGGTGGGCTTCATCAGTCTGGCCAACACCGGTTCGCAGCAGATGAGCCTGAATTTCGGCTCCATCGGCATCATGTTTACGGCGTTTCTGCCCATGTTTATCGGAGGCTGGATCGGGCGGTATATCAATAAACGCCTTGGGATTATGATGGGGGCGGTCTCCATGGCATTGATTTCCCTGGCCTACGCCCGTTTTGATACGGCTTCTTCCGTGCAGAGCATCGTATCCGCCCTGCTGCTGGTGCTGTTCCTGATTTATCTCAACAATGAATACGCAATCCTGTCCGTATTCCGCAGGAAGCAGGAGATGAAGCATGAAAGTTGATGTAAAAGCCAGGCCGTTCTGCCTGAATGAGACACAGATTCAATGGGTGCAGGACACCCTGGACTCCATGACGGAGGAGGAGAAGATCGGGCAGCTTTTCTGTCCCATCAGTTTTTCCTCGGATGAAAACTATCTGCGCTATGAACTGCTGCGCTTCCATGTGGGAGGATTGCTGTTCAAGACCAGCCCGTCCGGGGAGGTGCGTGCCGCCCTGCAGTTTATGCAGGACAACAGCCGGATCCCGCTGCTCTGTGCCGCCAATCTGGAATTTGGTTCTACCGGTTTTCTGGAAGATGGGACCTTCTTCGGCCAGCAGCTGGGGATCGGAGCTGCCGATGACCCCAGGCATGCTTACCGTATGGGCTATGTTTCCTGCCGGGAGGCAGCGGCCGCAGGCTGCAATTTTGCTTTTGCACCGGTGAGCGATCTGGATCTCAACTGGCGGAACCCCATCATCAACGTGCGTTCCTATGGCAAGGACCCGGACAAGGTGCTGGCTTTCTGCAAAGCCTATAAGCGCGGCGCAGACGAAAATAACGTGGCAGTTTCTGTCAAGCATTTCCCCGGGGATGGTGTGGATGAGGTAGACCAGCATCTGCTGGTCAGCGTCAATACGATGCCTGTCGAGGAATGGGAAGAAACCTACGGCAAGGTATACCGCGGCATGATCGAAGACGGAGCTATGAGTTTTATGATCGGTCATATCGACCATCCCGCCTGGAGGCACAGGCTGAATCCCGATCTGCCGGAAGGCACTGTGCCTGCCACACTTTCCAGAGAACTGATGACCGGCCTGCTGCGGGAGCATCTGGGATTCAACGGCATCATTATCACCGACGCCACACCTATGGTAGGCTACAACTGTGCCATGAAGCGCGCGGACGCCGTGCCGGCTTCCATTGCAGCCGGCGCTGATATTTTCCTTTTCAACAAAAGCCTGGCAGAGGATTTTGAATATATGAAGGATGGTATCCGCCGCGGTATATTGACATGGGAGCGTGTGGAGGAAGCGGTTACCCGCATTTTAGCGATGAAAGCGGCGCTGGGCCTGAATGAACGCGGGATGCCCGGGGAAGCGGACATGGCCTGCATAGGGTGTGAACAGCATCACGCCTGGGCCAGAGAGCTGGCTGATGAGGCCATCACACTGGTAAAGGATACCGAAGGCAACCTGCCCCTGAATCCGCAGAAAACCAGACGCCTGCTGCTGGAAGTGCTGGGCGGCTGCCCCTCCGACGGGCGTATTGCCGCTTATATGATGGAAAAACTGACAGCGGAAGGCTTTGACGTCACCCTGTACCAGCCGGAGGATTTTGCAACGTACCGATTCGGCGTCAAACCATTTACCGATCAGTATGATGCGGTGCTGTACCTGGGCAATGTGGAAAACGCCAGCAATAAAACCACCAACCGCATTCACTGGAATACTTTCTGGGGACATGGAAACAACGTGCCCTGGTTCGTCCATGAGGTGCCGACGGTGTTCTGCTCTCTGGCCAACCCTTATCACCTGGTGGATGTGCCCATGATCAGGACATATATCAACTGCTATTCCAACAACAGCGAAACACTGGATTCGCTGGTGGAAAAGCTGATGGGCCGGGATACCTTCCGGGGTGTGTCGCCCACCGATCCCTTCTGCGGAAAAGAATATCTGCGGTATTGAGGAACAGGCATGTTTGAAGAGAAAAAGACGGAATGGCTGCAGATAGCCGAAAGCCTGAAACCGACATTGCATCATGAAACAGTGCGACCCGTTTCCGGGATGCCCGGCCGCCCTCTCGTGGAAAATGAAACCGTTGTTCTGGATTTCGGAAACCATTTTGTGGGCCGCCTGACGCTGAAACTGTCCTCCGAAGGCAGCCATCCGGATGCCCCTGTCTGGCTCGCAGTCAAATTCTGCGAAAACGAACGGGAGCTGAATGAAACCCTGGAAGGCTACCACGGCTGGATCAGCAAAGGCTGGGTGCAGCAGGAGCAGCTGCATAT
>CACZQT010000490.1 GCA_902783295.1 uncultured Lachnospiraceae bacterium | reverse complement strand
TGGATACCTTTGATGTTCTGAAAGATAACAACTACGCGAAGGATTCCGCGATCTCCGCGGAGCGTGAAGTCACCGAGCAGAAGCTGGCAGAAGGCGAGATCGCTTTCATGTACGGCGGCAACTGGGACTGGGCCGTACTCAACGCTTATGACTATTCCGAGAACATGGGCATGATGCCTGTTCCCAACAACAGCGGCGACGGTTCTGAATCGAAACTGGTCGGCGGCGGTTCCAAGTATTTCTTCATCGATTCTTCCGACAAGACCACTCCTGAGCAGCAGCAGGCCGCCAAGGATTTCCTCAACTGGCTGGTAATGGATGAAGAAGGCCAGCACTTCCTGGTAGATGACTGCGCCCTGGTTCCCGCTTACTCCAACATTGACCTGCCTGTAGCGGATCCTCTCGGAAGCTCCGTCAAGGAATACTCCGACGCTGACGCCCTGATCGCCAACTACAACTATCTGCCTGATGATCACTACTCTCAGGTAGGCGCTTCCATGCAGAAGTACCTGGCCGGCCAGATTGACCGCGCGGGTCTTGCGGATGAAATCACAAGCTACTGGGCAACCGCGGAAGTAGGCGCTCACTGATCTGTGTAAAACAGAGTAAGACCATACAATAACCTGCAGGGATCCCGGATCTCCGGCGATCCCTGCAGCGGATTATTGAAGAGGAGGACTCAATGAACAGAAATACTATGTCCTACAAGGTCAGGCAGTTCCTCATGTTTGCAGGTCCTGCCGCTGTCCTTTTCTGCGCGGTCGTCATCATCCCGTTCGTCTATGGTATTTATCTGACTTTTACCAGCTGGGACGGTGTGGCGAAGACCAAGCCTTTTGTAGGCGGAGCCAATTACGCGGCAGCTTTTTCCGATACAGACTACTGGCACGCGCTGGGACGCACAGCCATTTATTCCATTTTCGCGGTCATTCTGATCAATATCATCGCCTTTATCCTGGCATATCTGGTGACCAGCGGTGTCAAAGGCCAGAACTTCTTCCGGGCGGGATTCTTCGTCCCCAACCTGATCGGCGGTATCGTTCTCGGTTACGTCTGGAAGTTCGTTTTTAACCGTGCCTATGTGGCGATCGCGAATGCCATTGCAGGCGGAAACGCCACATCCCCTCTGTCTACGACCAACGGCGCCATGTTCTGTCTGATCCTGGTCGCTGTATGGCAGTATGCCGGTTACATGATGCTGATCTATGTCGCCGGATTCATGAGCGTATCCGATGCCCTGAAGGAAGCCGCCATGATCGACGGATGTACGCCGGCCCAGGCCATGTGGAATGTGACCATTCCCCTGATGCGGGCATCTTTCGTACAGTGTATCTTCCTTTCCATTACCAGATGTTTCGTTGTCTACGATGTAAACCTGTCCTTGACCAATGGTGAACCTTACGGTTCTTCGGTTATGGCAGCCATGCACGTCTACAGACAGGCCTTTACCTATAAAAACTATGGTCTCGGCCAGGCTGAGGCCCTGATCCTGTTCGTGATCTGTGCCGTTGTCGGCGTGACACAGGTCTATATCGGTAAGAAAGGAGAGGTGGCTGCATAATGACTGAAAATGAAAGAGCTGCAAGAAAAAAGAAGATCATGAACGTGGTCATGTGGATCATTCTGCTGATCCTCTTTGTCTGCTTCGTCTCCCCTTTTATCCTTGTTGTAATCAACGTCTTTAAGACGAAAGCGGATATCACCTCCAACCCTCTGGCTCTGATCGGCAAACACGGCTTCACGCTGAAGAACTTCCCGGAAGCGATGAAAAAGATGAAATTCTGGCTCGTGTTCGGGAACTCAGCCATTATTACGATCACATCCACCGTGCTGACGATCCTGGTATCTTCCATGGCTTCCTTTGTCATTGTCAGAAATCAGAAGTGGCCGGCCTGCGCGCTGCTCTTCTCCGCGATGGTAGCTTCCATGGTCATTCCCTTCCAGGTCCTGATGGTGCCTCTGGTATCCGTTTACGGCGGTACCCTGGGCGTGCTGAACCACAGGCTGACCCTGATCCTGATGCATGTAGGCTTCTCTGTCTCCATGGCGACCTTTATGTTCCATGGCTCCATCCATACCAACATTCCCCTGGAGCTGGAGGAAGCGGCCCTGATCGACGGATGTACCCGCTGGCAGACCTACTGGCAGATCGTCTTCCCTCTGCTGAAGCCTACGATCGCTACCGTAGCCATTATCGACGCGATGGCCTTCTGGAACGATTACCTGCTTCCCAGCCTCGTGCTGACCAAAAAAGATCTCTATACGATCCCGATCGCCACACAGGCGTTTTACGGAACCTATTCCACAGACATCGGTCTGGTTATGGCGGCACTCCTCCTTGCCATGCTGCCGATCCTGATCCTGTATGTGTTCCTGCAGCGCTACATTGTAGAAGGCGTTACCTCGGGTGCCGTCAAGGGATGATACTGCCTGGCAGAACCTGCTTGTCCCCCCGGTGTTAAATATACCAATGCAAAGCAGCAGGCAGTATAAGGCGCAGAGGCCGTGCAGCCACACGGTCCCTGCGCCTTTCTTTGCAAATTCATCCGGAGCAGCATACAGCTCCGTAACATATGATCTGTATAAGGTGAAACAACCTGGAGATCCCAGGAGAAAGGGAAAAATCCAGTCATCATAACGGATGACCGGATGATACGGGATAAATATATGTGGGATAAACTGAGCAGTGTTTTTGATATGGAAAATCCCCTGATGCGGGCGCTCAGCGTCGTGGCAGACCTGATCCTGCTGAACTTCCTGACCATTCTGTGTATGCTTCCGGTCATCACAGCCGGAGCCGCTTTCACGGCGCGCAATGATGTGCTGCAGCACATCGTCAGGAAAGAGGAAAGCTATATTGTCCGTTCCTTTTTCCG
>CACZQT010000489.1 GCA_902783295.1 uncultured Lachnospiraceae bacterium | reverse complement strand
TCAAGGAGGATGAGAGAAATGATGAAAAAAACAGCACTCTTTTTAGCGCTGGTGCTTTCCGTATCCATGGCTGCGACCTGTTCCGCGGAAGAAGCAAAAACTGAAGGCGCAGCGGAAGTGGAAATGGTTGAGCAGGCAGAAGCTCCTGCAGTAGAAAGCAATGCGAACATTGTGGTCGGCGCATGGTACCCCGTGGGTCGTAACGGAAACTCTCTCAAGGGAGTTCCCACGGGAGAATGTCACGTTTTCCCGGATGGCACAGTAACAGTCAACGGCAAGGATCTCGGGGTATCCCTGATCCTTGCAGAGAACGGAACCTTTACAGTGGACACAGCCGGAATAGAGGAAGCGGCGAATATGACTTTTACAGGGGAGGTAACACCTGTCACCCAGGAAAGTCTGGATCAGTATAATGTAAAAAAAGGCGATAACTCCTGGCTGAATTATGATTCCTGCCAGCTGATCCTGACTGCGTCCTACCCGGATCCCAGCAATCCTCTGGCCACCTCCCCCGCTGTTACTACCTTTTACTTCCTGCGCGAGACTGACCAGCATATCATTCCTAAAGAATATATGTACCAAAAGGTATGGAAGATCGGGGAAAATGTTCTTGCCATTGACGCTGAAGGCAACATGAGTCTGAATGACGGCGCAGCAACCGGCAAACTGTCTTCTGAAGCCGGAGATGATTCCCAGTATATCTCTTCGGTCATCAGGTTCAGGTGGGACAATGGCGGTACCATTAAATACAATGTGCCTCTGTTTACTGCGGACACCATCCAGCTTCAGAATGTTGACAAGCCGGAAGAAGTTCTGGAGCTGAAACTCGAAGGCGCTGCGGAAGCAGCGGAACCCGCTGAAGAAGCCGCCGCCCCTGCTGAAGAAGCTGCTGAGCCCGCTGAAGAAGCTGCTGAGCCTGCCGAAGTAGCTGTTGAGCCCGTTGAAATAGCTGCTGAACCCGCTGAAGAAGCTGTCGAAAATCCTTTCATCGGTACCTGGGAACTGGTTTCCGTCACAAAGAACGGCACAGAGATCCCTGCGAAGGAACTGCTGCAGGCGGACAGCCTGACGGCTGAAGTAGCGGAAGACGGAATGCTGACACTGACGTTTGACAATGGTTTCAGTACTTCCATAGAACCCGTTTATGAAGAAAGCGGTATGACCGTTCAGTACCAGGAATTTAACAATGATATGACCTGGACAGCGGTCATGGGCGAAGACGGCACCGTAACAGCCGAGTATGCTGATCTTGCGATCACTCTTTCCCGGGCAGCCAACTAATCCGGCATCAGACCTGAATCTATAAAACAGGGGGGCGTTTTCACGTCCCCCTGTCCCATAATAAAAGGAGTAAATGATCATGACCATCACCACAAAGCAAAACGGAACCACTTTAGAAGTCGCCCTGGAAGGACGTCTGGATACCGTAACCGCTCCGGAACTGGAAGCGGCACTGCTTCAGTCCATGCCCGATGCTGAAAGCCTGGCTCTGGATTTCGGCGGTCTGGAATACATCTCCTCCGCCGGACTTCGGGTACTGCTTTCGGCGCATAAAAATATGCTGGCCAGAGGCGGCATGAAGATTTCCCGTGTCAATGAGCTGGTACAGGAAGTATTTGATGTCACCGGTTTTTCCGATATTCTGACGATTGAATAAGGGGGAAAACATACGACAGAAACGATGGCTATGGTACACCCCATTACAGGCAGTGTGGACGGCGAATTCCGGGCAGAGAATAAAGACGGCGCCTATGAACTGCACCTGTGGACGGGTTATGGAAATGATCATACATAAGAGACAAGGGGACAGTCCCTCTGTCCCGGCTCCGGGACAGAGGGACTGTCCCCTTGTCTCTTATGTATCCGGCGGGCTCCAGACAAACAGACCTTCTGCTGCGGCCAGTTGCCGAAGTCTCTGCGTCAGCTGCGATTCCGGGCCATAAAACGTCATATTGATATCGCACCCATCGAGATCAGCCATCGCCCGTTCCGCTTCAAAAATCACCCGGAGAAAACCGTTCCCCGGAAGATCTTCCAGTCTGCCGGCAAACACCTCCGGATCCGGATTCTTCTCCCAGCTCTCCCCATTGTCAGAAGAAACTGCCATGTCAGAGTAACAGTTCAGGCGCAGAAGAATCTCCGCAAACCTGCGGCGAAGAATCCGGAGCCGTTCCGGCTGCAGATAATAATCCTCTATGGCAAAGTACTGACCGGGTGAATCTCCCGGTACCTGCTCCGGCAGGACATCGACAATCAGACAAGCCCTCTCCAGCAGGTCTTCGATCAGGCTGTCATAGAGTCCGGCTTCCGCAGCGGAGGTTCCGGCGGAAGGATTGCCCTCCGCCGGAACCTCCGCTTTCACATGTGATAAATCAGCCATTTTTGCCGCCTCCTTTCACCGTAACAAGGGGACAGTCCCTCTGTCCCGGTAGCGGGACAGAGGGACTGTCCCCTTGTCTCTTTACTCCCGGAGTCCGGCCCTCGTCAGCAGCTCGTTGCCATGCTCCTTCAGCCACCCGTGCCACCGCCGGTACTCTGGGAACACACGCAGCACTTCGTCATAAAACCTTTTCGAATGATTCATTTCCAGCCGGTGGCATAATTCATGAACCACCACACTGTCCAGAACCTCCGGCGGAGCCAGCATCAGCAGGCAGTTAAAATTCAGGTTGCCCTTGCTGCTGCAGCTTCCCCACCGGGTCCGCTGGTTACGGATGGTTATCCTTCCATACGTTACACCGACCTTTGGGGCATAATAGGCCACCCGTTCCGGTATGACGGCCAGGGCCCTGTCAGCCAGTTCCCGGATTTCCGCCGCCGACAGCCGGTCTGCCGCTTTTCTTCGCTCACTTCTTTGCCGGAATTCCTCCGCTTTTTTCAGAATCCAGCTTTCCTTCTTTTTCAGGAACGCTGAAATATCGCTGTCTGCCATCCCGTAAGGCGCCCGCACAACCACTGTCCCGTCCGGATAAACCTGAATACTGATGGTTTTCCTGCGGGACTTGATGATCTGAAAGTCCATCTTCCTCCTGATTTCCCCAAAGGCTCAGTCTAAAAAGAGGAGACCTTTCAGCCTCCTCCCTCACCTTCAGATATGTTTTACCCGGTCTCTTTCTTCCGCCTGCTTGGCGTTGTTCCACTGCTCCATGGTACCTACCAGGTAGCCGGTAATCCGGCGGATGCGTTCAAACTCCACGCCTTCGCCCATCTTTTCATTTTTTGTAGTTTCCATCGCTGCTCCTCCCTCCCGTTTTCAGTGCCGTTTGCTATTGTACCTCAAACATCTTGGCTTTGCAAGAGGTTCCTACGCTATATTTTGTGGTTGTATCCCGCCTGACATTTTCC
>CACZQT010000488.1 GCA_902783295.1 uncultured Lachnospiraceae bacterium | reverse complement strand
TGCAGGTGCAGGATCCGGGGCGTCCTGCACTGCCTCTCCGGCTTCTTCGGAAGCAGAAAGTGCCTGCTCTGAAGCCGCAGCTGCTTCGGATGATGCTGCTGCGGAGCTACCGCCGCAGGAGGCAAACATGGAGATGATGATCACGAATACCAGCAGAATAGACAACTTCTTTTTCATTTGATAGTTCCTCCTGATATGTTATTTGAATGGATTTTCTACAATATCTCCAATCTTCAGATCCGGGACATTGGATACAGAGCAGAAGCATTCGCCGCTGTAGTCCATGATCATGCTCCGGCAGGCTGCTCCGTATGTCAGCGGAAGGGGGAAGGTAAACAGCAGATGCCGGCCGTCCAGGCGGACATAAATATTCTTTCCGTCCGGAATCTCCGGCGCTATGATCTGACTGAACGGCATGTCGAAGGGTCCCTTGTCTGGATCCAGGTGAACGGTGAGCAGGATATCATCTCCACGCTCCTCCACGCTGAAGCTACAGGGTTGGCCTTCAGCCTGAACGGCACCGGTCTGATAGGCTGTGATGAGAAGAGTCCGGTCGAAAACGCCAATATAGGTCTGAATGCGGCAGTTCCGAAGCAGGTGCATCACTGCAAGCATCAGCCAGCAGTCCGCATGTCCGTCATATTCAAAGACATCCCCTGCCTGGAAATGGTCCTGCAGCCACGAGAGGAGTTTCTCCCCGCCTTCCTTTCTCCAGACATTCGGGTGGGCTACTGTGCCTCCGCCCGGACCACCGGGTCCGCCCGGACCGCCTGGCCCTCCCGGACCGCCTGGCCCTCCCGGACCGCCGAAGCCTCCCGGTCCTTTTGGCTTTCCGCCGGGAACCCCGAACTGTTCCGCCAGTTCTGAGAAATACACTCTTTCAGACATGATTTTTCACTCCTTAACATGATAATTATAATTCGAATGATTTCATCCAAAAAGTTGCAATAATTGAGGACGCTGATGTCAATATTTGAGAACTGTTTCAGGATTCCGCTTACGCCAGCTCTTCGGCACCGGTGTACAGACTGTAATACCTGCCTGCCTGCTGTAGCAGTTCCTCATGGGTGCCGCGTTCCAGAATCTTTCCGTGTTCCAGGACCAGAATGCAGTCGGCGTTACGTACGGTGCTGAGGCGATGAGCGATGATGAAGACCGTTTTACCCTTCATCAGCTGATTCATACCCTGTTCAATCAAATGCTCGGTCCATGTATCTACGGAGGCCGTTGCCTCATCCAGCAGCAGGATGGGACGGTCTGCAATGATGCCTCTGGCTATGGAGATAAGCTGCCGCTGGCCGGCGGAAAGGTTTGCACCGTCGGCGCTAATCACAGTGTCATAGCCGTCTGGCAGATGCGAGATGAAATAGTCAGCCGAAGCCAGTTTTGCGGCGGCGACAACTTCCTCCTCGGTGGCATCCGGTTTCCCGAACTGAATGTTTTCCCGGACAGTCCCGGTAAATAGGTGGGTATCCTGGAGCACGACACTGAAGTGCTTACGCAGATTTTCCAGACGGAGCTCGTCCGTAGGGAATCCATCGATCAGGATCCGGCCGTGCTCCAGTGTATAAAACCGCATCAGCAGGTTCAGAATTGTGGTCTTTCCTGCCCCGGTGGAGCCCACAAGGGCAATCCTCTGGCCGGGCTCAGCAGTGAAGGACACATGCTCCAGCACAGAGGTGGCCCCGTAGCCAAAGGACACGTCCCGGAACTCCACAGACCCTGCCTGTCTGGGATCGGTCTGCTCCGGTACAGCGCCGTCTATCCTCTCTGGCTCCTGGGAGAGTACCTCCATGATCCGTTCTGTTCCTGCGGTGGCAGCAAGGATTAGGTTCCACTGGTTGGAAATGGATGCTACCGGCCGCCCTGCCTGGGTCAGATACTGGCTGTATGCCACCAGAGACCCCAGATCGATCCGGCCGAGAATCACGAATACAGCACCTACACAGAGGCTCACAGCTGTATTGACGGAAGCGGTGCCTCCCAGCGCTGGCATCAGCATGCCTGCAAAGGTCTGCGCGGCAGTGGTGCTTTGTGTGAGGCCGCTGTTGCGCACCTGAAATCCTTCCACAGCTTCCTTCTCGTGGCCGGTAGTCTTTACCACCTTAAGGCCAGAGATGATCTCCTGAATGTATCCGTTCAGGATGCCCAGCTGCTTCTGCTGCCGGACAAAGTAGAACCGGCTTTTCGAACCGCTGAACTTCACCAGGAAATACATGCATACAAGGAAGCATGCGCTGACCAGACAGAGCAGGGGACTGATGATAAGCATCATGGTCACAACGCCCACGAAGGTGATGATTCCGCTGAGGATATTATTCAGCGCTGTGTTGACCGCGTCATTGATGGTATCGATGTCACCGGTGAAGCAACTCATGAATTCCCCGTGAGTCCTTCCGTCCAGATAGCTGA
>CACZQT010000487.1 GCA_902783295.1 uncultured Lachnospiraceae bacterium | reverse complement strand
GTTTACTGATAATTGGCATACCCATGCGAATTCGTTTTTCAGCCTTCATTTCCAGAGGGTTTTCGGGTCAATCTTCAAACCACCTTTGGCCTGTCAATCATTGAGGAGATGTGATTACCCTGACCGTTTCCGCTATCCATGATAACATCTCTGCAAAGACCACTTTCCGTAAAAATAACCATCCATATTTTTCTGCTTCTGGCCTGTTTTTTCCTGCATGCATATGCTATATTATTCCTGCAGGCGGCAAAAGGGCAGATCGCCTGCCACCGATTTCCCCGACGACACCTTTTGAAAGGAGTGCCACATCATGGAAAACATTCTCACATTTCTTCAGGGCAACTGGTATTGGTTCCTCATCGGAATCGCAGCTCTGATTATTTTGATCAAGTTCGTACCCCACTACAAGGTCGCGCCGCCGGACACAGCCCTGATCATTTCCGGTCTGATGCGCCGGAACTACAAGGTGCGGAACACGGACGGCACAGTCTACACCAAGAAATTCGGCTACCGGATCGTGCGCGGCGGAGCCACCTTCTACATTCCGGCCATTGAGCGTATCGACCAGCTGGACTTGTGCCTGACCCAGGTGGACATCAAGACGGCCCAGCCCGTACCCACCAAGGAATACATTTCCGTGCTGGTGGACGCCGTGGCCAACATCAAGATCGGTTCGGACGATCTGTCCATTGCGACTGCGGCCGAGCAGCTCCTGCACTATGATCCTGATCAGATCAAGGCCCTGGCAAAGGATGTTCTGGAAGGTAATATGCGTGAAATCATCGGTCAGATGACCATTGCGGAACTGGTTCAGAACCGGGACAAGTTTGCCCAGGAATCCATCAAGGCAGCTATGAGCGACATGGGCAACATGGGCCTTGAAATCATCAACCTGACAATCCAGAACTTCTCCGATAAGGATGGCAACGTCATTGATACCATGGCGGCGCGGAATGTAGCGGAGAAGGAACAGGATAAGCGCATTGCGGAAGCGGAGGCGGAAAAGGAATCCAAGTTTGCCGAGATGCAGGCCGAAGCAGAAATTGCCCGGCAGAACCGCGATCTGCAGGTCCAGAAGGCGGCTTATAAGCAGGAGACGGAAGAAGCCCGCGCAAAGGCTGAAATGGCCTATAAGATTGAGCAGGAACGGATTCAGAAAACTTATGAGACCGAGCATGCTGCCGCAGAACTGACCCGCCTGGAGAAGGAAACGGAACTGAAGCGGCAGGAAGTTGAGATCGAACGTGAAAAACTGAATGTAATGGTCCGTGAAAAGGCAATGGCGGAGAAGGACAGCGCCATCGCTTCGGCGGATGCGGAAAAATACAAGCGCCAGGCCCAGGCGGACGCTGAACTGTACGCCGCCCAGAAGGAAGCGGAAGCGATCCGGATGAAGGGTGAAGCGGAGGCTGAAGCCATGCGGCTGAAAGCTGAAGCCATGCAGCTTTATGGCCAGGCGGCCATGATGCAGATGGTCACGGACAAGCTGCCGGATATCGCCCGCGCTGTATCCGAACCCCTCAGCAAAACCGAGAAGATCATCCTCTTTGGTGAGGGTGGGGCTACTTCTATGGCGAAAGATACTGCCGGCACGATGCTGCAGACCTTTGAAGCAGTGAAAGATGCTGTCGGTCTGGATATTCCCAAAGCGATCCGGGACGTGACAACCGGCGGCCTGATCGGGAAGGCAGCAAAGGAGGCTGCTGAAGAGGAAAAGCTGGAAGAAAAGCTGCCCACAGAGGCTGAAGAGCCCGGGGAGGAATAAGGAAAACACAAAAAGACTCCGGAATTCTGATGCGGAAACGATAAGCAAAATTGCAAACAGAACAGAGCGAAGGAGCTGTCTGACCAGAATGATCTTTCAGGTCGTTTTGAGACAGCTCCTTTTCACATTCGATCGGCTGAGTCTGAAGTGTTCATGACGTATCGTCTGACAGCGGGCGGGCGATGGGGGATGGGGAACCGAAGGATGACCGAAACAGGATTCATGCTGCTGCTCACACGGAAGGCAGCAGAAGAAAAACCGAAAAAAAGAGCCGCGGGATTTCCCCGCGGCATCCTTCCGGGAATGAACTGATCAGAGACTCTGCAGTTTTTTCTCC
>CACZQT010000486.1 GCA_902783295.1 uncultured Lachnospiraceae bacterium | reverse complement strand
GAAGATTTTTTATGCTGCATCCTTCACTAATAGAGATACCTGAAATTCTGAAAATCCTACCCTGAAATCAAATTTTTCAGGCAGATCTTGATTGCAAAACTTACTTCGGGCTGCTCTCTTCCGCAAACCGTCCTGCAGGACTTACTTTGTTTCATTTCAGACGTTTCAGCGGTGCAGTTCTTATTCTGCCGGAATCCGCCATTGCCTTCAATAAAGGAAATATCTGCCGCTTCCGGAACGCTGCCATTCTTCTTGTCCGGTCAGCCGGGCAGCAAAATGCCGGTTGAAAACGTACAGTAAAAAGCATACAATAATCATAAACATTCTGTTTACCCGGAGGATAGAGAATTTGAAGAATCAAAAAACCGGGTGTCTTCTTTTCCGCAGCCGCATCATTCTTTCATGCATCATTCTGACGCTTGGCACCCTGTCGGGCGGATGTGAACACAAAAAAGCCCCGGAAAGCCAGGCATATTCACAGGCTATACCGGTGCAGCTTTTTCTGGATGATACAGAAAGAAGCTTTGGCTCTCTTTCTCCCGACAGTGAAGACAATCTTCGTGTTTATATCACACTGGATGGAATGGTTCTGATTGACCTGCCTTTTAGCGAAACACACACCGTGCGCATTCTGCAGGTCAACGGGGATGAAAATACCGTCAGACTCACCGGAGATGCGGTATTTATGGAGAATTCGAACTGTAAGAATCACGACTGCATGCTGATGGGGGAAATCACCCGGGATAATCTGGAAATGCGCGTGATGGGCGGCTTTATTATATGCCTGCCTCACCGGCTCGGGGTGGAAGTGCGTGACATAAACGACAAATAAAACGGGGAGGAATCATATTGGGTACGAAGGCAAAAACCGTCGCTGCCTTTGGGATGCTGGCTGCACTGTCGCTGGTGCTTGGATATGTGGACCGGTCTCTGCCGCTTACCTGGTTCCTCAGCGGGGCTGTCCCCGGCATCAAACTGGGACTTGCCAATACGGTGCTGCTGTACGCGGTCTATATGATGGACTGGAAAAGCTGCATTCTTCTGATGCTTGTAAAGGTATTCCTGTCCGGTTTTCTGTTCGGGTCCATGAGCGCGATCATGTACAGCCTTGCAGGCGGCATCCTGAGTCTGGCTGTCATGCTTCCCACCCGGAAAAACGCGCGGGCCGGCGCATTTGTGATCGGTATCCTTGCAGCAGCCAGTGATCTCATCCTTCTGCTGCGTGTTAAGGTTCCCCGCGGGCAGATGCTGTGGTGCATGCTGCTGATTGCAGCGGCCAGCCTGGCGGCCTTTATAATCTCTGCCGCCATTCGCAAAAATCCGCGCTGGGAGGTTCTTGGCACCTCCCTGTCCGGTGCGGTTGCGCACAATATCGGCCAGGTTCTGATGGCAGTCTTCATTATGGAAACACCTCACCTGCTGTACACCTATCTTCCTGTTCTGGTTGGCATCGGTGCTGTGGTCGGATGCCTGACAGGTATCGCAGCCCGCAGGGTTTTTACTGTACTGCGTGTTTCAGAGATATGAAGTCTGCATTATTGAATATATTCTCCTGCTCCGGAGGTAACGGTAACCGACCGGTCGCGGGCGATAAATATCGCTTCTATCCCATCGAGGGTTTCAATCAGGGCTGTGCCTTCCTCAGTTCCCAAGGCAAAAGCTGCTGTTGCCAGCGCGTCCCCCCACATGGAATCATCCGAGAAAACCGTTACGGAGGCCAGTTCGTTCTGTACCGGCCAGCCCGTTCCAGGATCCAGGATATGGTGATACCAGGTTCCCTCGAGTTCGAAGCCTCTTTCGTAAATGCCGCTGGTAACTGTGGAACCGCCAAAGTTTCTGGATACCATCATGTACTCGCCGGCCGGTTTGTCAATGTCCTGAATACCGACCTTCCACGGAGAACCGTCCGGTTTCAGTCCTATGGCTACAATATTTCCCCCAAAAGAGAGAATAGCGTTTTCCACGCCTCGTTCCATTAGGTACTGTTTCACAGCATCCGCAATATAGCCTTTTGCGATGCCGCCGAGATCAATCATCATTCCTTCCGGAAGTGTTACGGTATTTCCGGAAAGCATTACCTGCGTATAATCCACCAGGGAGGCGGCCTCGCTGAGGTCATTCTCATCCGGCAGTTTTGCATCTTCGGAAATAAAATCCCATAAAACAGATGCCGGAGCAATGGTGATATCAAAAGCTCCGCCGGACAGATCGCTGATTTCCCGGGCAGTCTGAAGAATCTGTACAGTTTCTTCAGAAACTTCTACAGGTTTTCCCCCGGAAT
>CACZQT010000485.1 GCA_902783295.1 uncultured Lachnospiraceae bacterium | reverse complement strand
TCTGAACCATGCCATCACAAAAGAAGAGGTTCTGGCCGGCGGATATGATACTGTGATTGTAGCAACGGGCTCCACGCCGAAGCGCTTCCCTCTGGGGGATGATGACAAGGTCTACGCGGCGGAACAGGTGCTGCTGAAGGAAAAAGATCCCGGTGATAAAGTAGTCATCGTCGGCGGCGGTCTGGTAGGATGCGAAACAGCCCTGTGGCTGGCGCAGGAAGGCAAAAAGGTCACGATTGTGGAAGCACTGCCTGCGATTATGGCAGTGAACGGCCCTCTGTGCCACGCGAACAAGGACATGCTGGAGCGCCTGCTGCCGTTTAACCATGTGGATATCATCTGCAGCGCGAGAGTGACCGGTTACCGTGACGGGAAGCTTTCCTACTCCCTGGCAGACGGGGATCATGAACTTCCCTGCGATTCCGTGATTCTTTCCGTTGGATACCGCGAGAACGACTCCCTGTATCACGAGCTGGAGTTTGACGTTCCGGAGATTTACATGCTGGGGGACGCGAAGAAGGTGGCGAACATCATGTACGCGATCTGGGACAGCTTCGAAGTTGCGAATCATATCTGATGAGAACAGGTTTCTGCAGATAAAAACATACAGGCGGCCGGGAACGGCCGCCTATATATATAAAACTTTTGGATTGAAAAAAATTTTTGCTATTTACTTTTGATAAATTCGTGACATTTTTTTAGTATAGCGTTATATTGTAAACGCATGAGCATTCGAACAGCAGGCGGGAAGTGAACAGCCGCAGAGGGTGCGGTTTCCGGAAATACTGTTCTTCGCGAATGTATTGCACATCAGATAGATTTTATCAGGAGGATGAAACGATGTCGTACGTTGATGATGTTCTGGCAAAGGTTGAACAGAAAGACGGTAACGAAAAAGAGTTTATGCAGACGGTTCGCGAAGTGCTGGAGTCCCTGCGCCCGCTGATCGAAAAGAATGAAGAGCATTACCGCAAGGTGGCTCTGCTGGAAAGATTGACGGAACCGGAAAAGATCGCTACCTTCCGTGTACCGTGGGTGGATGATAACGGTCAGGCTCATGTAAACCGTGGCTGGAGAGTCCAGTTCAACAGCGCGATCGGCCCGTACAAGGGCGGTATCCGTTTCCATCCGACTGTTACTCTGAGCGTTATGAAGTTCCTGGCTTTCGAGCAGATGTTCAAGAACTGCCTGACCGGCCTGCCCATCGGCGGCGGCAAGGGCGGCAGCGATTTCAACCCGAAGGGAAAATCCGAGGGTGAAATGATGCGTTTCTGCCAGTCCTTCATGACGGAACTGTATCGCTACATCGGTCCCGATCTGGACTGCCCTGCCGGCGATCTGGGCTGCGGCACCAAGGAAATCGGCTACATGTTCGGCCAGTACAAGAGGATCGTGGGCGAGTATAAGAACGGTGCTCTGTCCGGTAAGGCTGTTCCTTACGGCGGATCTCTGGGCCGTGATACCGCTACCGGCTATGGCGCTACCTATTTCGTACAGGAACTGTTCCATGATCTTGGGAAGACCATCGAAGGAACCACCTTCTGCCTGTCCGGTTTCGGTAATGTATGCTGGGGCGCTACCAAGAAGATCACGGAACTGGGCGGCAAGGTAATTGCCATCTCCGGTCCCGACGGTTATGTATATGATCCCGAAGGCATCAATACGCCTGAGAAGATTGATTACCTGGTAGAGATGCGTATGTCCCTGCGTGACCGCGTACAGGATTATGCGGACAAATTCGGTGTTGAATTCCATGCCGGCGAGAAGCCCTGGGGCCGCGTAAACGCAGACGTTTACATGCCTTGCGCCACTCAGAATGATATCCGCATCGATGATGCACAGAGAATCGCTGAGGAAGGTCATTCCAAGATCATCATCGAAGTTGCGAACATGCCTACTACCCAGGAAGCCGTAGACTTCTTCGTAGAGAACGGCTTCATCGTAGCTCCTTCCAAGGCTGTCAACGCCGGCGGCGTTGCCTGCTCCGAGTTCGAAATGAGCCAGAATGCCATGAAGCTGTCCTGGACGGCGGAAGAAGTGGATCAGAAGCTGCATGTTGTTATGAAGAATATTTATCGCAATGTTAAGGCTGCTGCAGAGAAGTACGGCTGCCCCGGCGACATGATCGCAGGCGCAAACCTGGCTGCTGCAGAGAAGATTATCGAAGCCATGGAAGGCCAGGGCATCTGCTGATAAAACAGAGCTATACTTGATAAAACAAAGCAGAGAGGGTGGAGAAATCCACCCTCTCTGCTTTGCGTGAGAAGCCCGGAGAGCGTGCGCCCTGCCTGCAAGGACGGACCCGCCGGCAGCATGCAAACCCTTTGACGCTTCCGGATAATTGTGTTATTCTTGCTTCAGCATTTTCACGGGAGGCAGACAGGAATTGAAAAAAACATTTCAGACAATCGGATGGTTTTTCCTGTTTCTCGTACTTCTGACAGGGCCGTTTATCACGGTATTTCTGGTTTCGGAAAATCATACCTTCCAGGATTATCGGGAGCGAGCGGAACTGGCGGGAACACTGGACTTTCTGGAAGTTGGGGCATCTCATTGTAAACGAAGCTTTATTTCCTCCACAATCGATGAGGGACTGGGAGTTAACAGCTATAATCTTGGCCTGGAAAACATGACCATGCAGGGACGTCTGGAACTTGTGAAGCTGGAACTGTCCAGAAATCCGGTGAAGACAGTGATCCTGGAGCTTTCAATGGATTCCCTGAATACCGATAAATACGGAGAAGCGTCGCTGGGGGATCTGTATATGATTCCGAAACTGGGGTCTGTTCCCCGCAGCCTTTCCTACATGGTGCGGTCAATACGCCCCTGGTACTGGGGGACTGCGTATTCCTTTCTCCTTATGTACGGGATTGATGATACCAGAGAACTGCTGAAAGGAAAATTCAGCTGGCGGAACGTGAATCAGAAGAAGGGATATGTTCCCTACTATGACGAGACAGAACTTTTGAAGAAGCGGAGCCTGAAGCTTCTGAAGAAGATTTTCGGAACCAAACACAGGAATATTACGCTGCGGAAAAGCAACGAAAAGTATATGAGACAGCTGATCGAAGCCTGTCAGGAAAAAGGCGCGGAGGTTATTTTCGTAACAGCGCCGGTTTCTGCGTACTGGCTGTCGCGGTATGACAATCTGAACGATCCTTATCTGTATTACCGGGATATAGCGGAAGAATACGGAGTGGATTATTATGACCTGAACCTTTGGATCGGGGAGTATGAACTGTTCCGGGATGAGGAGGATTTCCAGTCCGGAGGGCACCTGAGCAATCCGGGGGCAAGGAAATTTACAGATCTGTTTGTCGGTCTTATGCAGCGGCGGGGACAGGGTGAGGATGTTTCGCAGGAGTTCTATACGGATTATCAGGATCTGTACGCCCATATGCCGTATGCCGGATAGCGGATAATGTTGAGAGGAGATGTAAAGGCGTTGAAAGACAGAAGGAAAAGATTCCATACACTGCGGATCCTGCGGGGTATGCAGATTCTGCTGCTTCTGGCGGGGCTGATGCTTCCCTGCCTGGCCATGGCAAAATCTGACAAGGCGCTGCCGGATCTGCCGGTGAGAGAAAGGATATTCCTGGAAAAGGACTGTTTTGGAGAAGAGAACGTGTTTTCCTATGCTTTCCCGGCCGGTACGAAGATCAGTAAACTGAAAAGTACGAATGCGAAAGTGGCCGTGCCGACGGCCGGGAACGCGGCTGACCAGACGGTGGTGAGCCTGTCTTTCCGGAAAGCAGGGTCTTCAGTGATAAGCTTTACGGCCAAACTCGGAAAAGAAACAAGGACTTATAAAGTATCCTTTGTCATCGCCCGGTACAAATGTCCTGTGAAGTCTCTGAAGATCGGCAGTCTGGACTGGACGCGGTTTTTCAAAGACTCTCCCAGCTGGAGCGGACCGCTGATCAAATCCTGGCAGAAGAAGATGTTCCGGAAAAACCTGGCCATCAAAGTGAAGGCTGTCAAAGGATATACCCTGGGTGCGATTCTTATTGAATATGCGGACGGACAGCAGGCAAAACTTGGCAACGGCGGAAAGACCGGGATAGCTCCGGGAGATACTATCATCATACAGATGAAGCACAAAAAGACCGGAGCCATCAGTGAACTGGTGCTGCGCCCGGAGGGCGGCGACCGATAGGTTAAAGGAGAGACTCGGAATGGGTTACATGGAAACGTATCAGGAATGGCTGACGAGCCCATATTTCGACGAGGACACGAAACAGGAACTTCGGGCGATAGAAGGGGATGAAAAGGAAATTCAGGAACGCTTCTATGCGGATCTGGAATTCGGGACGGGCGGTCTGCGCGGCGTCATCGGCGCCGGGATAAAACGCATGAACAAGTACGTGGTAAGGCGTGCAACACAGGGCCTGGCGAATTATATCAAGAAGATGGGGAGCGAAGCCATGGGTGTGGCCATTGCCCACGATTCCAGGCGGATGTCCACGGTATTTGCTGAGGAAGCAGCCCTGACTCTGGCGGCAAACGGCATAAAAGCCTATGTTTTTGATTCCCTCCGCCCGACGCCGGAGCTATCCTTCGCGGTACGGTATTATGGCTGTACAGCGGGCATTAATATCACCGCCAGCCACAATCCGCCGGAATACAATGGATATAAGGCATACTGGGCGGATGGCGCACAGTGCACGCCCCCCCATGACGCGGGGATCATGGCTGAGGTAAAAGCCCAGAAAATTGATGAATGCAGAACCATGGACAAAGCGGAAGCCATGGAGGCAGGACTGTACCAGGTGATCGGACGGGAAGTTGACACCGCTTATATGGAGGAACTGAAGAAACAGATCAGACGTCAGGACTGTATCGACGAAGCCGGCAAGGATATCGTAGTGGTATATACGCCTCTGCATGGTACCGGCAATATTCCTGTGCGCCGTATTCTGTCTGAAATCGGATTTCCGAATGTCTATGTGGTGCCGGAGCAGGAATTGCCGGACGGGAATTTCCCGACAGTCAGTTATCCGAATCCCGAAGCGGCGGAAGCCTTTGACCTGGCTCTGGCGCTGGCGAAGGAGAAGAATGCAGATCTGGTTCTGGCTACCGACCCGGACGCAGACCGTCTGGGCGTGTACGTGAAAGATGGCGGATCCGGCGAGTATAAATGCCTGACCGGCAATATGTCCGGCTGCCTGCTGGCGGATTATGAGATCAGCCAGTGGAAGGAAAAGAAAGGCCTGCCGGAAGACGGAGTTCTGGTTTCCACGATTGTCAGCACGAACCTGGCTGGAGCCATTGCAAAAAAATACGGCGTAAAGCTTGTGGAGACGCTGACCGGCTTTAAATATATCGGCGAACATATCCGGAAGATGGAAGAAAACGGAAGCGGTACCTTTCTGTTCGGTTTTGAAGAGAGCTATGGCTGTCTGATCGGCACGCATGCAAGAGATAAGGATGCTGTCGTGGCGTCCATGGCTCTGTGCGAGGCTGCGGCTTATTACAGGACGCAGGGCAGGACGCTCTGGGATGCCATGATGGATATTTACCATGAACTGGGCTTCTATAAGGATGCGAGCTTTTCCCTGACGCTGAAAGGCCTGGAAGGTCTGGAAAAGATCCGGCGGATCATGTCCCTGCTCCGGGTAGAAGAACCGGAGAAGATCGGCAGCTGGAAGGTGCTTGCAGTCAGGGATTATGAGCTGGGTATTATAAAGGAGATGGAAAACTACGAAGTGACGCCTGCCGGCCTGCCGCGTTCCAATGTGCTGTATTATGAACTGGAAGATGATGCCTGGTGCTGCATACGTCCTTCCGGGACAGAACCGAAAATCAAGGTATACTACGGTGTAAAAGGTACATCATTTGAAGAAGCTGACCGGAAGTCGGAAGAGCTGGGCAAAGCACTGGCGGAAATGGTCAACGACATAGAGTAAAAACAGGAATAAACAAAAAGACAAGTCCCCGGATGTTCTATAGATCCGGGGACTTTTTCAGATTGCTGAGGAGCTACTATCAGACAACTTAAGGAATGGCACGCGGACGGGAAGGTGAATTTCACGGAATCATATTATAAAACGCTGAATCATGCCATATAAATGTGCAATAATTCAGAATAGTTTCCTGAAATTAGCAAAATAAATGGAGTTGACGGCGAATTATTGAAAATAAAGCAAGAAGAAACACGAAATATTTTGAAAAAAGCCCTTGACTTCCCGGAGTACTTTGTGTACAATAAGGCCATAAGAAATGAAAAACAAATGAAAGAGACGTCTCAAAGAAAAATAAGAAAGAAGGAGGTACGGTCCATTGGCATAGTTAGTTTGGAACCCATTTTCAATCTCCAGAAGAGTGGAGTTTACATAGAGCGGCAGATCTTTACAGGAATCAAAAGACAGCCGACGTGTTTTGAATAGGGTTACGAAAAAGAACGAATATAAAGGAACATAAAAAGTTCCGAAACAATAAAAAGATCCGAAAAGGATCAGGATTCAGGAAAGAATAATGATTCAAAAAGGATCAGAATTCAAAAAATCGGGATTCAAAAGAATAAGGATCCGAAAAAAGATAAGAATCCAAAAAGGATAAGAATCTGAAAAGGATAAGAGTTCGAAAAAGAACCAGGTTTCAAAAAGAATCAAGATCATAAAACCAGGAAACAAAAAGGAATCATATTCAGAAAGAATCTGGATCCAGGAAGGATCAAAAAGAGGATCATAAAAAAGATCCCCGGAATCAGTCAAAAAGAGTAAACACACGGAAACGGATTGTGTAATCCAGAAACTTCAAAAGAGGAAGTTTAAAGAACCGGAAATAGTGAAAAAAATACTCTGGTGACTGAAATAATACCGTCATAGCAGAGATCCGAAAAAAGAGAACCGGAAAGAGCGAACAACAGGATCTTAAAGGAACTTAAAAGAAGGAACTCCGCCAAAGAAAAAAGAGAGAAAATCAAGACGGTAAGAAACTCGAGCAGCGGTTCGTTGGGAACGGAAAATAAAAACGGATTGAAAAGAATAACAACGAACGACTGGGAAAAGCAAAAAAGAATTGAAGCTTGACAACTGAATAAGAAAAGAATGTACAAAGAAGGAGGTTATATAGTGAAACTTCTATTCATTCATTGAGGGGGCCATCGGATAAGGACGAGAGAAAAAAAGAAAAATCCGGTGGCCCTACTTATGTGCGCGTAAGCAACGAGCCATGCGCAAGAAGACTCCCAAACGGCCGATGAGAGCTCGCTCTCAATCGGACGCTTGGGAGTCTTCTTGCATACGGCGACAGCCGCGACAACGAGCGACCTTCGGTCGCGAGTCTGTCGGCATGGCTCAGCAGGCAGAGCGGCGACAGCCGCGACAACGAGCGACCTTCGGTCGC
>CACZQT010000484.1 GCA_902783295.1 uncultured Lachnospiraceae bacterium | reverse complement strand
TAAAACCGTTTTTACCCGTCACAATGACGTACGCTATGCGTCAGAAAAGAGGAAAGAATGATTGTTACCAATGAAGACCGCCTGGCCTGCAGCGTCCATCTTTCCGACGATGGCCGCTCTGTCATCATCATCGACCAGACACAGCTTCCCAACCGGGAACTTTTCCTGACCCTTGATACCGTGGAAGAACTGGTGGATGCTATTAAAACCCTGGCCGTAAGAGGCGCTCCTGCCATCGGGATCTGCGCCGGATACGGAATGTATATACTGGCTCTGCAGGAAGAAACCGGCAGCTATGAGACTTTCACGGAACATATGGAAAAATACGCGGAAGAACTCATCGCCGCCCGCCCCACGGCTGTCAACCTGAGCTGGGCCGTTCGCCGCATGATGCAGGCCGTGTACGGCAGCGCCGGCATGGAAGTATCCGGAATCAAAGAACTGCTGCGCCGGGAATGTATCGCCATCCATGACGAAGACATTCAGATGTGCCGCCGGATTTCCGAATACGGCCTCTCCCTGGTGAAGCCCGGAGACGGCATACTGACCCACTGCAATGCCGGACCGCTGGCCACCTCCCGGTACGGAACCGCCCTCGGGCCGATTCTGCTGGGCAAGGAGCAGGGTATCGATTTCAAGGTCTTTTCAGATGAAACACGTCCTCTGCTGCAAGGCGCCAGGCTCACTTCCTACGAGCTGCAGAAAGCCGGCGTGGACGTCACCCTCATCTGCGACAACATGGCCAGTATCGTCATGAAAAACGGCTGGGTGCAGGCCTGCTTCGTCGGCTGCGACCGTATCGCCGCCAACGGAGACTTCGCCAACAAGATCGGAACCTCCGGCGTTGCCATCCTGGCAAAGCACTATGGCATCCCCTTCTACACCCTGGGGCCGACATCCACGATCGACATGAACTGCCCTGCCGGCGCGGATATCCGCATCGAACAGCGAAATCCGGATGAGATCCGTTCCATGTGGTACAAGGAGCCCATGGCCCTGGCCGAAGTCAAATGCTACAATCCCGCCTTTGACGTGACAGATCACGAGCTGCTGACCGCCATCGTTACCGACCGCGGCATTGTTTATCCGCCCTTTGACGTGAATCTGAAAAAACTGTTCGCATAAACAGCAGGCCGACGTATTCCGTCTTCCTCTTCGAAAGAGAAATTCCCGGCTGATTCGTTTCAGAATAATCGGAAAGTATATTCTGTCCAACCATCAAAAAAAGGAGAATCCCCATGATGCAGTCTTCCCCTTCCGCCTGTATTGAACTGAAACCCGGCACACATATTGCCAAGACGATCCTGATGCCCGGTGATCCGCTCCGCGCCAAATATGTTGCAGAGCACTATCTGGAAAACCCTGTTCTTTTCAATGATGTCAGAAACATGCTGGGTTATACCGGCACCTTCCAGGGCAAAGAAGTGTCGGTGATGGGCTCCGGCATGGGTATGCCGTCCTTTACTCTGTACGCCTATGAACTCTTCCACTTCTTTGATGTGGAAGCCATCCTGCGCATCGGTTCTGCCGGCGGCATCCGCGATGATATCCACGTCCGCGACCTGGTAATCGCGATGTCTGCTTCCACCAATTCCGGCATGGCCACCGCCTATGGCCTTCCCGGCATCATGGCGCCTACCGCCAGCTACGAGCTGCTGAAGGAAGCCGTAAAAGCCGCCGAGGAGATCGGCGCCCGCCCTCGCGTCGGCACCGTCTATACCTCCGATTTCTTCTATCATCCGGATAAGAATGTCAATCTCAAAGCGAAAGAGCTCGGACATCTGGCTGTAGAAATGGAAGCCGCCGGTCTTTACCTGACTGCCATGGCAGCCGGGAAGAAAGCCCTGGCCATGTTCCAGATCTCCGACCACGTCTTTACCGGGGAGGCCCTGAGCGCCGCCGAGCGGCAGGATTCCTTCCATGAAATGATGGAAGTCGCCCTCATGACCGCCGCGAGGACAACGGAATAAGCCATTTCACCGCGCGGGCAGGAACACGAAGCGGCCGTTCCTGCCGCCAGCCTCTTCCTGTTTATTTCAGGAACCCCATATATTCATCAAACAGATTGAACAGCATATCCCCGGAGCAGACCGGCAGTTCCGCCGTGCTTCCGGGGATTTGTTCCCATCGGTACAAATCAGAAGCCCTTGTCAGCACGAGCGCAGGAATGATCTCATACTCATCTCCGAAAATTATGTCCAGGTATTTCGCGTACTTCACGGCCTGCAGTTCTTCCGACGGATCCATCCTGTCCTTCATTTTGAATTCCAGAGAAAACACTTTATTCTCCGTAATCACCAGTACATCCGCATAGATTCTGATGGTGCGGGCCTTTTTGATGCGGAGTTCAAAGCAGATTTCCCAGTCTCCGTAATCCAGCGGATGAAGATCGGAAAACAGGGCAAGCATCACCTCCCGGGTATCCCGGAAAGAGTGGATCAGCCCTCTTGTGTCATTCAGGTTCCGGCCG
>CACZQT010000483.1 GCA_902783295.1 uncultured Lachnospiraceae bacterium | reverse complement strand
GGCGCCGGAAAATAAAACCGGCGCCGGGGTTCTGTCCCCGCAGTTCTTGTGTTTCGTGTCTTTTCAGAAATCCTGTGCGCGAATCGCTCTCCTTAGATTCTCTTCGACAGAGACTCCGGATTCGAGGCATACAGCAGGGCTGTCTCCCGGTCTATACGTTTTTCCCGTACCAGAGCTGCCAGGCTGTTATCCATGGAAATCATGTTTTTATCGCTTCCGCCAAAGATTACATTGTCAATCTGATGCGTCCTTCCATCCCGGATCATATTCTGGATTGCAGGATTGACAGCCATCAGTTCAAAAACCACTTCCCGTTTGCCGTCAACGGTAGGCACCAGCCTCTGGGAAACCACAGCCTTCAGCACCATGGAAAGCTGCACACGGACCTGTGCCTGCTGTTCTGCCGGGAAAATATCGATCATCCGGTCCACAGTCTTGGCTGCCCCGATCGTATGCAGGGAGGACAGCAGCAGGTGTCCTGTTTCCGCCGCCGTAATGGCTGTACGGATTGTATCCAGGTCCCGCATTTCCCCAAGCATAATCACATCCGGTGCCTGACGCAGAGAGGCGCGCAGCGCCTGGGAAAACGAGCCCGCATCATTCGGGACTTCCCTCTGGCTCACCAGAGATTTTTTATGCCGGTGCAGATATTCAATCGGATCTTCGATGGTTACAATATGGGCGTAGTGTGTACTGTTGATTCTGTCTACTATGCAGGCAAGAGTTGTACTTTTTCCGCTCCCGGCAGGACCAGTCACCAGCACCATGCCGCTGCGGATATCCGCCAGGTTCAATACCTGCTGCGGGATGTGCATATCGGCAGGATCCGGGAGTTCGAAATTCACGATCCTGCAGATGGCGGCCAGTGATCCACGCTGTTTATAAGCATTGCAGCGGAACCGACTGACGTCTTTTATGGCGAAAGAAAAGTCATCGTCCCCCGTATGCTTCAGGTTTTCAAAATCCCTGCCGGCCAACTCGTACATTCCCTTCACGAGTTCTTCCGTATCGGCAGGCAGCAGGTTTTTCTCCGACAGCGGAAGCAGTTCATTGTGTACCTTTACGGTAACACCTGCGCCAGGTACGAAAAAGATATCACTGCCTCCCAGACTAACTGCTTTTTTCAGAAGATCTTTCAGTTCCATAAATCAATACTGCCTCCGTCTTCCGCATCCGGCTTCCTCACAGAAACCGTCCATCGTAACATCCTCTGTGATCAGTCGTCAAACATGTCCATATCGTCCGCAATCGTTGTACTCAGACTGTGTTTTATCCAGGTAATTCCGGCTTTCCCATCTTCCCAGGTCACCTGCACAGCACAGTCCAGAATCCGGCTCTCATCCGTTTCCTGCCAGAAAAGGCAGCCATCTTCCAGTTCCACACCTTCCGGAAGCCTGCCCGGCAAAACCTTCAGGAAATCATCTTCCGAAGGATTCTCTCCGGCAAGAGTCTGCAGTATGTCATTCAGCTTCCAGGCCTTTTCTTCTGCCAGGTTGTTCAGGCTGTATACCGCCCGGATTACCTCGGCGGTCCGTTCTGAAAGTTTCCGGTCGCTGCGGGCTGTCATCAGAGACAGCATCCCCAGGATCGAAAGGCTCAGTATTACAAAAATCAGGATCAGCGACGGGGCGCCCGGCCCCAGACTGATCAGTGTTTTTTTCTTCACGGGCTCACCTCCCGGAAAAAGGACGCTGAAAGGGAATACAGTATCTCACCGTATTCATCCCGTGCCGTTATCTCATGATTCTGCAGCACTCCGAAGCTGCTTTTCTGTTCGTCTGTAACAACCGTCACATTCAGCCGGCCGTCATCTCTTGTCCACTGTGTGCCTTCTCCCGTGAATCCCATCTCCTCCAGGGCGGTTTTCATATCCTGCTGCGCATACAGTCTGTCTGCCACGTTCTGAAGCTCCGCGACTGCTTCCGCCTTCTGTTCTGCCTGTCTGCTTTGATTCCATGCTGCTCCGAATAACCTGATCAGCACGGTGGACGCCAGCATAAAAAACAATACTACGATCAGCAGTTCCACCAGGAGCGCGTTGCTGTGATTTGTCTTCATGAATGTATGCTCCTTTGGCTACGGCAGAATACCGTCTTCAAAAACGTCCGAATGCAAGGCAATGTCCACCTCGTTCCAGGCTCCTTCTGCCAGCACCCGGACCACAAGCAGATGGCCGGATAAGGCAGCCGTCATATCCCCGGCAGGGCAGACTTCGTCCCCCCGCTCCGGTTCAAAGGGTTCTTCCGCTTCCGTAAAGGATTCCCGGAGGCTCCCGTTCCAGACATAGATCCGGGTTACATACTGTTCTTCATCATATGTATTCACCAGAGCTATCACCTGCAGACCGTCTTTTTCTTCGACCCGTACCGCCTGCGCCTCATCATCCGCCCTCACCATACTTCTGAGGTAGGAGGAAATGATCCGGGCTGTGTTATGCATGCCGCTGCGCTCAGCAGTCTGACGGTATGCCCTCACACCCATCAGCACCATCGCTGTTCCAAAAAGGGCGAACGCTCCCAGCAGCAGGAATACAAATAATCCCGAAACGGAATGCGAAGTCAGATTTTTCCCACTGTTTCCCCTCATCTTGCCTTCGCCCCTTTCTCCGTTACCCAGATATCCGGCATGACATTGGAAGAAAAGGCGTCATATGTAATAAAATACCGGCTTTCATCATAAGCGAGCTGGTAATGAGCCCGAAGATAATCCACGCTGTCCGGATAGGCTCCTTCCACGGCATAGCAGGTAAGCGCTGCGTTTTTCACAGCAGAACGGACTATTTCCGTTTCTTCGCTGCTCTGTGCAGAACCGATCCGGTCAAACAGCATTCCGGCTCCCAGCAGTGCACCGGCTATGATGATCAGTTTCAGCCAGTCTCTGATTCTCATGGCTTCTCCCTTCACCCTACAGGCTGGACAGAATACCGGCCATAGGAAGCATGACCGAAAGCAGCACGGCTCCTATCACAACCGACAGCAGGGCTACGAGTGAAGGTTCTATGATGGAGACCAGACGAATAATATCATCCTCTACCTGTTTTTCATACAGCTCTGCCAGTTTTCCAAAGACCCGTTCCTCCCTCCCGGCAGCACTGCCCATCTGGATCATCCGGTTGTGCAGTTCACTGAAGAGCTTTGTCTCACAGACCGCATTCGCAAAGGTCTTTCCTTCGTCCAGTCCGGCACGGATTTTCTGTACCTTTTCAGATGCTTCCTGATCATCCAGCACACCGGCCGTCATTTCCAGAGCATCATCTGTAGGAATCCCGCCGTGAAACATCATGGAAAGAACACCGGCCACTCTGGAAGCGGACAGACCTCTGTTCAGCTGATCCGCAGCAGGAAACAGCTTTCTGACGGCTGCCAGAACCTTATCCTTATATCCCGTGCGCAGCAGCAGAATCACCGCCAGAACGGAAACCGCCAGGACAACCACCAGAATCAGTACAGCCCAGCCTACAATCGTTCCCACACGCATCAGCAGGACGCCGGATTCGTTAATGCCTACGCCCATGCTCTCCAGCACACGCCTGAAAACCGGAAGAACCTTCCACAGAAGGATCCATACAATCACTACAAGCATGCCTCCCAGCACCAACGGATAGGTCACTGCATTGATCAGCGAATTACGGATGCGGTCTTCCCTCGCATAATAGGCTTCCAGCCCGCGCATCACATTTTCCAGTTCACCGGAACGCTCTCCGATACCGACCATCTCCACCAGATATCGCGGCCAGCGGCTGTCATTTTTCAGGGCTTCATAAAGAGAACCGGTCTCAGCATATCCCCGGTTTGCAGCCTGGTAAACACCCGCATTATCAGACGTTGTATCCGCTCCGGCCAGAATTTCCATGCCGTCATAAAGCGAAAGGCTGCCCTCCAGGATAAGGGCTACCTGACCGCAGAAAGTACTGAGTTCTGCAGCGGAGAGCTCCTTCTCCCGTTTTGTTTTATCTTTGCTCATGGCTTCCCGTTTCCTCCCCGCGCATTAATAATATCTCTCTACAGAGTATGTATTGACCTTCCCAATGCCATTGATCGCAGCGGTGGGGTCAAAGAAATAATCTTTTCCGTCCATCCTGAATTCCACCCAGGCATGGTAGTTGCTGTCCGCATAACCGATCATCAGCCTGGCCGGCACCCCGCGGGTGCGAAGCATGCAGCACATTACTGCAGACAGGTCCTGACAGACTCCCTTACGCGTAGCAAAGCATTCATCGATTTCCGGCAGCTGACCGGCCTGAATCGTCAGCGCTTTGATGAAGTCGTATACAAACGATCCGGTCATAAAATCGCAAACGGATGTATAGGTCTCTGCAGCACTCATGCCGGCGCAGCGGGTCTCCGATTCCAGAACTGCCTCCGAAGAAGGCGTATAATGAACATACTGATTCGGAATCAGAAAACAGCTGTCTTCATTCTCCATACCGGCATAAATCGTAAGCTTCCCGCTCCCGGCATATTTCTTGCCCGAAACATTTTCATACAGGGAAATTTCATAATCTCCGCTGCCCAGCTGAAGTGGGAAGCACTCATACTCTGCATCCCCATTCAGGTCGTATGTCAGGGTCTGGTCCCCTTTTATCACCCTGAGTTTCAGCCGGTGTTTATTCGTATCCCGCACAGCAGCCCAGAAGTAACCATCTGACACATATCCGGTATCTACCAGGAGTTTTCCGTCGCTTTCTATGCTCTTTCCTGGATCTCCGGGCCATAAGGTCTCCTCTGACCATGCCTCCCGTATCATCAGAAAAAGGCAGCAGGCTAAAGCCGCCACAGCAAGCCATACTGCCGGTCCGGCCTTCATTCCGTGTTGCCTTTGCCGTAAATCATCCATTGATCAACGCCTTCAGTCTTGCCATTTCTGTTACTATCCGTTCCATCAGCGGAGTATAATCCATCACTTTCCCCGCACGCAGATATTC
>CACZQT010000482.1 GCA_902783295.1 uncultured Lachnospiraceae bacterium | reverse complement strand
TTGTTGATCAGCCTGTTCCAATCCTCGTAAATATCTCCATCTTCACCTGTCTCCATAACAGCGTAATCGACTTCGATATTGTAATACTCCGCATTCTCGGGACGCTCCACCGTAAAGGCCAGGTCCTCATCTGCATCGTTCCGTATACTGGCCGGAAGACCGCAGTTCTCCAGGGAAACGGAAAGATCCCCGCCGGGAGCAGATACATGCACCGTCCGGATTTCCGAATCCAGCGTATGCCAGCCCTGCCATTCGTCTTCGCCCGTATCGATCGGATCCCCGTATTCATCCACATCCCAGTAAAAAGCCCGGGCCATCAGCATATAGTCGCCTTCGTGGCCGTAAGACCTCTCATCTGTGAAGGAATCTCCGTCCCAGGGATCTATCCAGACATCATTCTCATCCCAGTCCTCTTCATCAGGTCTGTAATCACGGAAAACCTCAATCCTCTTCGCCCCGGGGGCATAAGCGGACAGCAAAATCCGTTCTTCTGTACGGACATTCTCCTGGCCCACGCTGAAAAGGATTCCCTCTCCTTCCGCTAGTCCGGGATCTCTCACTTCAAATTCAATATACTCTTCGTTGTTTCCGAGTCCTCTTTCGTACCCTGGTCCGTTGGAATAGGCGTAGATACGGTAATCCCCCTCCGGCAATGTCGCCGAATTAAAAGATACCGTTCCGCCCTCTGCATTATGCAGATCCGCCAGATGCTCTTCCCAGTCCCAGTAGTCATACTCTTCCGGATCATCTTCTTCCGGTTCGTGATGGAACTTCCGTTCCAGATCGATCCAGTAATGATCCGCATTTTCTGAAGCCGTATAATATACTTCCGCCATTTCGCCGCGGGCAACACTCGTCGGAATAACATCAAAGGAGAAGTTTCCGGCGTTTCCGGTCTTTGTCAGTTCCACCTGAACCGGTTCCGAAACGACGATTTCTTCCTCTTCATCCTCTCCGAAACTGGCTTCAGCCCACAAAGAATAGATGCCTGCCCATTCTGAATTCCACCGTTCCCAGATCATTTCCTCTTCTCCGTAGGCAAATTCCCGCGGCTGGTCATGATCATCATTCCTATGTGCATACAGACGGATCCAGTTCGATCCGGGAGCCTCTGCGGAAACATCAATGTCCTCGCTCACCAGTGCCGTATTATTACTGACGGTCACCGGTGATACTCTCCCGGTATCCACTGCCAGGACAGGTATCGTACCGGATTCGTAATAATACTGCGTATATCCCGGCGCAAAAAACCAGATCTGTACCCGCACAGCTCTGTATTCATCCGTATTGAAAGTCAGTACCTTGTCTTCGGAAGCATCATCCACCCAGTCGATCTCCCGCCAGTTTTCGGCGCGCAGAGAAACCGACATCCATTCTGCCGGAGCCCCGGGGAAGGGAATCGTCAGCTGATAGTTTTCTTCCCCGGCCGGAATATACGACGGCAGCTCCGGATCATACCCGGTAAGGTCAAGTTTGCCCTGGCTTGCCGAAACAGAGAAATACCTCTCTGTGACAGACGGCACATCCGATTCCTCATTCACCACCACGGTCAGCCGGTATTCTCCCTCATCCCGGGCAGACCAGCCGCTGTCTTCAAAAGTATTGCTCCATCCGCCATTCCGGTAATAGTTCTCTGTATATCCACCGTTTTCACCCATACGCTGAATGTACACCCGCAGCTTTGCATCGCTGTCTTCCAGATACGAAGCATAAATCCCGACCGGTTCTCCGGTATCATAAACACTCTTCAGGCCGGCTACCAGAATGCCCGAGCCATCCGTTTCCGCAGGTTCTGCGACTCTGAACCTGGGATAGTTTTCAAAGGATGTTTCCGCGTCCAGCCGGGAACGTCCATATGCAATGGCAAAAATATTGGCGCGGTATTCCTGCCCGGTCTCCAGATTCACCAGAGGGGCTTTTACGCACGTAGTTTCTCCGGCAGCAGCATCCTGCCATACACCGGTTATATAATCTCCGTTTTCGTTCAGGATATCTACGCCGTAAACATCTGCGTCATCTATGGGCTCCACCGTAAATGTAAAAAACGCTTCCTGAGAAATTGTATAGCCGCTCGTCACTTCATAGGCAATATCTCCGGCAAGAGGATTGCTCCAGTTCACCGTAACCGGAATAACATTGCTGGTCACCCAGGTTCCCGGATCCTGTTCGTTCTCTCCCGGGAAGTGCATCTGCGCATAAATCTGGAAGGTAACGGAGCCCTCTGCGCCTTCTCCGGGGTCAGCCCGCCAGTCGCGTCCGTCCCGCCATCTTCCATCCTCGTTCAGGTCGGCGCCGAACCTCTCTTCCCAGTAACCGTTCCAGAAAAGGACCTCATCCGGAGTCTCTTCTCCTTCCGGTATTTCTACCCGGATCTCCGCATGAATGTTTTCAAACGCACCAACGAAGACCTCTCCGTTTTCATCGGCGGGGTCTGCTGAAATCCTGATACGGCTGTCTTCCGGCCCCTGAGGTTCCGGCCCGACCGCTTTAACCTGCATGCAGCAGCCCGCCAGGAAGAAAAATCCCAGCATCCAGATGATCAGATTACGGCTGTACTTTTTCATAGGTACCTCCCTGTATAGTTTGTTCTCTAACGTGTCTTTACGG
>CACZQT010000481.1 GCA_902783295.1 uncultured Lachnospiraceae bacterium | reverse complement strand
GTCAGCGCCGATGAGTTCAACTTCGTCCAGAGCTTCATAAGCAGAGGTGTCGATTTCTTCCGCCTTGACCGGAACAGCCATGGTGGAAGCTGCCATAGCGGCAGCCAGAAACAGTGCAAGATACTTCTTCATGTTACTTCCTCCTGAAAAAGGTTTTATTTGTTTCAAACCGGAGCAGTATTCTGTACCGGTTCGTGAAACCGATGGAAACGTTTCAGTTCTTTACAGCGGAGTCTTGCCAACCAGAGCTGTGGAGAACCAGGGAATGTAGGTGATCAGCATCAGAGCTACCAGGAAAGCCAGAATGAAAGGAATGGCTCTCTTGGCAACACCCATCGGAGGTTCTTCTGCCAGGTTTCCTGATACGAACAAGTCGAGGCCGAAAGGAGGCGTCGCAAGGCCGATGGACAGGCAGCAGACCAGGATAACACCGAAGTGAACCGGGTCAACACCCAGCTGGTAAACAGCGGGCAGCAGCACCGGGCCCAGAATGATGATGGCGGGGCCGGTATCCATAACCATACCCAGCAGCAGGAAGATGATAACCAGAACGGTCAGAACTGTCCAGCTGGAATGGAAGTTGTCAACCAGGAAGGATTCCACAGCCTTGGTAGCCTTGGTCAGGGACAGCACACGGCCGAACGCGGTAGCGAAAGCCAGAACGAAGGCCAGACCGGCGTAAGTCTTTACAGACGCGCAAAGCATGGGAATCAGGTCGGAAACCTTTACAGACCTGTAAATGAACAGGGATACGATCAGAGCGTAGAAAACGGATACAACAGCCGCTTCGGTAGGAGTTACGAAACCGGCGTAGATACCGCCCAGAACGATGATCGGGCAGAGCAGAGCCCAGAAGCTGTCCTTGAACAGAGCGAAGAAGCCATTGGCTTTCAGTTCGTCCATCTTCGCATTGATCAGCTTGCGGTCTTCACCCTTGGTCACGCAGTAGAATACAGCGTAAACCATCATGAACAGACCGATCAGGATGCCGGGGAAGATACCGCCGAGGAACAGCTTACCGGTGGAAACACCCGTTGCCAGGGAATACAGTACGAAGGGGATGGAAGGCGGGATGATAACACCGAGGCCGCCGGCCACGGCGATCAGACCGGCTGACCACCTCTTCTCATAACCCAGAGAAACCATGAACGGGATGCACATGGAACCGACGGCAGCCGTGGTGGCAGGGCCGGAACCGGAGATGGCGCCGTAGAACAGGCAGGTCAGGATAACCGCGCAGGGAACGCCGCCGGGAATTCTTCCTACGAAATAAGCGAAGAAGTTGAACAGTTTCTTGGAAATGCCGCCCTCGGCCATGATTACGCCGCCCAGAATGAACAGCGGAACAGCCAGGATCGGGGTGGAGTTCGCGCCCGAGAAGGTGTTATTCAGCACCTGCGGGATGGAGCCGCCCTTTCCGTAGATCAGAATGGGAGCCAGGGAACCCAGAACCATGGAGGTCGCGATCGGGATGGAAACAGCGATACCTACCAGGAAGACTACAAATACAAGCAATGCAGCTGCTGCCATTATGCTTTCCCTCCTTCCGCTCTCTTACCGGCTTCCGCTTCTTCGGCGGCGTCAGCCATAGTCTGCTCTGTGGAGGTAAGTTCCCTCTCACCAAAGTGCTGAATGTGGATGATAATCATCTGAACACCACGGACAGCACCCAGGAAGAAACCAACGAGCATAATGGAATAGATGATCCACATAGGCCACGTCATAGCGGGAGAAGCCTCCGCACTGGTGCGGACCTTATCTACCACGCTGATGGAATGGTATCCGAGAACCACCATGACAGCTACGTTGATGGCATCCACGCACAGGTTGATGATTTTACGGACAACCTGGGGAAGCATATCCATCAGAACGTTCACGCGAAGCATGCTGCCTTTCCTGATCGTATAAGGAAGGGACAGGAACACGCTCCAGATCCAGCAGAACCGACAGAACTCCTCCGGCCACGTCAGAGCCTTTACAAAGCTCAGGTTACGGAAGACAACCTGTATCAGTTCGATACAGGAGATGAGTATCAGAAGAATTACCAGGAAGAATTCTTCAAAATGCTCATCCAGCCACTTTACAACTTTCATGGAACCTCCTTTTCGTTCTCCTCTTTCTAAACAGCAGAAAGAATATTTATAATCATTCGGTTTCCGAGGAAAGAACCGCCCCGTCTTCCGCGTTAACCCGGTAGACGTAGACTGTGCCATCCGCTTCAAACCGAACATTATACCAGGCATCTCCGGACTTGTGCCCGAGCTTTACACTGGTGTTTGCCGCTTCCTCTTCTTCTACCCCTGCATCCTTTAGGGCAGCGGACAGGGCGTCTGCCGCCGGAATATACAGCTCATGGAACCGGTTAAGCATGTGATAAACGACCGCCAGTTCCATTAGGATCAGAATAATGAGGGTAGCGAAGACCAGCTTGTAATTCTTCTTCAGGAAATTCATCGTTGTACAGCCGCTCCCTTCAAACACCCTTCTTGTATCATATTATTATCTGTTTTAAAACAATTACTTTTTTCAAACCATGAACAGTACTTCACATTTCTTTAAAAACGGTAAAGAATTAAAATGTTGATAATTCAATTTGCATCAGGCATCTTTTATTTTCCTTTATTTTAATTCAGGTTAATTTCATTTGTCAAGCACAAAAAGGCATTTGTTCAATAATTCGACTACGTTTGAAAGCCGGGATGCCGTTTCAGTCGTTTTCACTTTCAGCCGGAGTTACGGACGATTCGTCCCGTCAAAAAAAGTTGATTATCACGGCACTCTTTCCTTCGTAAATAAGTTGATAAAATCTTTCTGAATGTGGTATAATCATAACCGGCCTGCGATTCACTATACTACCCCGCAGACCGGAAACGGAGGCACAAGAATGAAAAAAATTCTTTCCATCGCACTGGCTGCCGCTATGGCGTTCGGCATGGCCGCAGCTGCCCCTCAGGTTGTTAAGGCAGAGGACATGAGAGTTGCCATGGTCACAGACTACGGTGATATCACGGACCAGTCCTTCAACCAGACCACTTATGAAGCTGCCAAGGCATACTGCGAAGGCAACGGCATAGATTTTACTTATTATAAGCCGGAAGGTGACTCCACTGCGGAACGTGTCGCCATGATCGACAAGGCTGTTTCCGACGGCTACACGGTCATCGTAATGCCCGGTTACGCCTTCGCGGAAGCGATCGTTGAAACTGCGGAAATGTATCCCGACGTGAAGTTCATCGCTCTGGACGTTTCCGAATTCGACCTGGCTACCGCTGCCGGCGCTGATACCTACAGCCAGGAGAACGTCTTCTCTGCTGTTTATCAGGAAGAACTGGCCGGCTACATGGCCGGTTATGCTGCCGTGAAACTTGGCTACACCAAACTCGGCTTCCTGGGCGGCATGGCTGTTCCCGCTGTTATCCGTTACGGTTATGGTTTCGTACAGGGTGCGGATGACGCTGCTGCCGAGACCGGTGCGGAAGGTGTTGCCGTGAACTATGCGTATGGCAACCAGTTCTACGGTGATGCGGATATCACGGCTGCGATGGATACCTGGTATCAGGGCGGCACAGAAGTTGTCTTCGCCTGCGGCGGCGGCATCTACAGCTCTGCCGGTGAAGCGGCTGCCAAAGTCGGCGCCAAAGTGATCGGCGTAGACGTAGACCAGGCTGCTACCATCGATGGTCTTTACGGCGAAGGCATGACCGTGACTTCTGCCATGAAGGGTCTTGCTGCTACTGTCAACACCCTGCTGGCTGCTGTCCAGAACGATCAGTGGGCTGATTATTCCGGCCAGATCCAGAACCTGGGCCTGGTTTCCGGTGATGATCCCGAAGCCAACTATGTTCAGATCCCCATGGAATCCACTCAGTGGAATGATTCCTTTACACAGGACGATTACAAGGCACTGGTTGCCGGTATGTTCAGCGGCGAAATCGCTGTTTCCAACGATATCACTGCAGAACAGCCTGCGGCTGAAGCCATTACTGTAAACTTCCAGGGCAACATTAAATAATGTAGTTACTGCTTCCGGAAGCCGGCAGAACGGATGCTCTGCCGGCTTTCTTCTTATCGAGCATAACCGCTTAAAAGAGGAGGAAAAGCTTTGTCCGAATATGCGATTGAGATGCTGCATATCACCAAGCGTTTTCCGGGAATCATCGCCAATGATGATGTGACCATTCAGTTAAGGAAGGGCGAGATCCATGCCCTTCTGGGGGAGAACGGTGCCGGAAAATCCACCCTGATGAGTGTTCTTTTCGGTCTCTATCAGGCCGAAGAAGGAACCATCAAAAAAGACGGCAAAGAAGTTAAGATCACCAATCCGAACGATGCAAATGACCTTGGGATCGGCATGGTTCACCAGCATTTTAAGCTGGTACAGTGCTTCTCTGTACTTGACAATATCATTCTGGGTGTGGAGACTACAAAAAACGGTCTTTTGCAGAAAGATGAAGCCCGGAAAAAAGTCATGGCTCTGTCCGAAAAATATGGCCTGGCTGTGGATCCGGACGCCCTGATCGAAAACATTACCGTAGGCATGCAGCAGCGTACGGAAATCCTGAAAATGCTTTACCGGGACAATGAAGTGCTGATTTTCGACGAACCGACCGCGGTGCTGACTCCCCAGGAAATCGGTGAGCTCATGCAGATCATGCGGAATCTGGCTGCGGAAGGAAAATCCATCCTTTTCATTTCCCACAAACTGAACGAGATCATGGAGGTCGCGGACCGCTGCAGCGTCCTGCGGCGCGGAAAATACATCGGAACCGTTGATATCAAGTCTACGACGCAGGAAGAGCTCTCCCGCATGATGGTCGGACGCGATGTACAGCTCGTGGCCACCAAAGGAGAAGCCAAGCCCGGAAAAGTCGTTCTGGATGTGAAAGGGATACACGTAGCATCTAAGGCACATCACAACGATGCCGTCAAGGGTGTCTCTTTCCAGGTACGGGAAGGAGAAATCGTCTGTATTGCCGGTATTGACGGAAACGGACAGACAGAGCTGGTATACGGCATTACAGGCCTGGAACCCATCACCCACGGAAGCCTGATTCTGGATGGAAAAGATATCACAAAGGCTTCCATCCGGGAACGTTCGCAGACCATGAGCCACATTCCGGAAGACCGTCATAAACATGGCCTGGTTCTGGATTATCCTCTGGATTACAACATGGTGCTCCAGCGCTACTGGCAGCCGGATTTTGTTTCCGGCGGATTCCTGCGGGCCGGTTCCATCCGTGAATATTCCGACCGTCTGATCAATGAATACGATGTCCGCAGCGGCCAGGGTTCCATCACCATTGCCCGCAGCATGTCCGGCGGCAACCAGCAGAAAGCCATTATCGCCCGGGAACTGGACAAGGATCCCCGTCTTCTGGTTGCAGTCCAGCCTACACGCGGACTTGACGTCGGCGCCATCGAATTCATTCATCGTCAGCTTATCTCCTACCGGGATAAGGGCTGCGCGGTTCTGCTGGTATCCCTGGAACTGGAAGAGGTCATGAACGTGTCTGACCGCATCCTGGTTATGTATGAAGGGGAAATCGTCGGCGAACTGGATCCCAAGAAAACGACGACTGAAGAGCTTGGTCTGTACATGGCCGGTGCCAAGAGAGAGAAGGTGGGCGTATGAGACAGAAAAAAAGCATTCTCGGAAACGATGGCTTCCAGTCTGTGCTGGCAGCCCTTCTGTGCATCATGGTCGGCCTTCTGATCGGCTTCCTGGTACTTCTGGCGATCAATCCCGCCGGTGCCGTAAACGGTATCATCACCATCCTGAAAAACTTCTGGAACTATCCCAGCCATGCGGCTGCCATGAAATACCTGGGCAACACCCTGGTCAAAACGGCCCCGCTGCTGATGTGCGCCTTGTCCATCAACTTCTGCTATAAGGTCGGGCTTTTCAACATCGGTGCAGCCGGCCAGTATGTCGCCGGCGCCGGCCTCTGCCTTTACGCAGCTCTGGCCTGGAAACTGCCCTGGTTTGTCTGCCTCATCCTGGCCCTGGTGGCCGGCGCCGTTTTCGGCACCATTGTAGGCTTCCTGAAAGCCTACGCCAATGTAAACGAGGTTATTTCCGGCATCATGCTGAACTGGATCGGGCTTTATCTTGTAAACATGGCCCTGTCCAACGTCAAAGAACAGGCCAGTCCCTACACACTGAAGCTTGCCAGCACCAACCCGGCCGCTGTCCTGCCAACCATGGGACTGCCGGCTCTCTTCTCCAAAAACAAATATGTGACCATCGCGATCCCGTTAGCAATCCTGATCGCGGTTGCTGTCTGGATCGTCCTGAACAAGACCAAATTCGGTTATGAACTCCGGGCTACAGGCTTTAACAAGGAAGCCGCCAGATACGCCGGCATGAACGAAAAGCGCAACATCATCCTGACTCTGATGATCGGCGGTGCGCTGGCCGGTCTGGGCGCTGCTTTCCTGTATCTGACCGGTTTTGAAGAATGGTCCTGCACGCAGTCTTCCGTCCCGGGCATGGGTTTCAACGGCATTGCCGCCACCTTCCTGGGAGGATTAAATCCCATCGGGACGATCTTCTCCTCCTATTTTATACAGCACATTACCAGCGGCGGTTCCTATCTGGACAAGGCCATCTATCCTTCCCAGATTTCCGACCTGATCTCCGCCATCATCATTTATCTGTGCGGCTTCGTGCTCTTCTTTAAGTTTACCCTGAATAAGAGGCTGGCTGCCGCTGCGGACAAAAACGGGCAGAATGCCAACGCTGTCCCCGAAGATGCAGGCAAAACCGAAACCGGGAAAGGAGGCGAAAAGAAATGATCCTTTTGATCCAGTATACGCTGATTTTTGCTTCCGTTCTTTCTCTGGTAGCTCTGGGCGGCTGTTTTTCGGAACATTCCGGCGTGATTAACCTCGGCCTGGAAGGCGTAATGGTTATGGGTGCTCTGGGCGGTGCTTTCTCCATGAAGTACCTCACCGGCGCCCCGGCTGCCGTCATCGTTCTGGCCACTCTTGTCATCGCTGCACTGTCCGGTATGATCTACACTGTACTGCTGGGTGTGGCGAGCATCAATTTCAAAGCAGACCAGACTCTGGTCGGCACAGCCCTCAACATCCTTTCCACAGCCGCAGCTACTGTTATCGTGAAATCCGTCAACATGGCGGAGAATCCGGACAACGTATCCGCTACGGTACAGTACGTGGAATCCAAGAAGGCGTTTATTGTAAAACTGGGAAGTTTCGAGTTCAACTGGTTTATGCTTGTGGCTCTGCTTGCCCTGACCTGTGCCTTCATCATCCTCTATAAGACCCGTTTCGGTCTCCGTCTGATGGCCTGCGGCGAAAATCCCCAGGCAGCGGATTCCGTCGGTATCAATGTCTATAAGATGCGCTGGTGCGGTGTTCTGATCTCCGGTCTGCTGGGCGGCATCGGCGGTATCGTTTACATCACCGCCGGCGTTTCCGAGTGGAAGTTCGAAACAGGTGTAGCAGGCTTCGGTTTCCTGTCTCTGGCTGTTATGATTTTCGGTCAGTGGAAACCCGTAAATATCGGCCTGGCTGCTCTGCTCTTCGGTTTCTTCCGTGCCCTTTCCAATGTCTATTCCGGTTTCCCGTTCCTGGCTTCCCTGAAGATCCCCGGCACCATCTACAATATGATGCCGTACCTGATCTCCCTGGTGGTCCTGGCCTTTACCTCCAGGAATTCCCGGGCACCGAAAGCAGAAGGTATTCCGTACGACAAAGGATCCCGTTAATCCGTCATTTATTATCCGCTCTGCCGGGGGAGATTATTCCCCCGGTTTTTTCTGTTCTGACGGAAGCTCCAGAAACACCTCCGGTGTTCCGCCGCAGAGCACCGGAGGCCTGTATTCGTTTTACGCACGAAGCAGCCGTTTCCAGGCGGGCCAGGATGCATTTTTATTCACAAATCGGCCCGTTTTATGAAAAAT
>CACZQT010000480.1 GCA_902783295.1 uncultured Lachnospiraceae bacterium | reverse complement strand
GGATCCGGCTCCCAGTCATCGGCCTCTACCTGGCTCACATTCAGCTTCCAGCTGCCCTCTTTAAAAACATAGGAAGTACCGGACTGGGATTCCGAATAGTTGTCCAGGTATACCGTACCGCCCCGTCCGTAAAGCTTCGGCAGCATATCACTCATGATCAGCAGCTTCTCTTCCAGATTTCTGGTACCTCCCAGATATATCTGCAGGTCCTCCAGGATGCAGGTGGTATTCGCACTTTCGTCCACATAGACTGCGTCCACAAGCTTCACAAGCGGCGCCTCTGTCTCCCCCCACACGATGCTGTGAGACTGGAGAAACTGGCTGACGGAAAGCACGGCCTGAAATATGGATTCCCGGCTGACCGGCAGTCTGTAGCCCAGCTGAATGCGTCCGCCGGACAGTCCGAGGACCTTCGGAACATCCTCCATCATTTCCACGGAACTCTCTACCGCCATGCCGTCCTGGTCAAAATAAATATACAGGCCGTTGTGCTCCACATATCCGGCGATTTCCTTTTCATAAACGATGATGTGGACCTTTGACAGCCCCTCCATTTCCACCGTATACCGTTCTACAAAAGGAACCCGGATGCTTCCCCCGGTATTTTCCCGGAAAAGGAATACCAGCGGATTCCGGTCCCAGTATTCCGGAAACAGCATGTTTTCAAACTCTGCAGCACTGTAATGCCGGCTTCCTTCAACGGTTACTGTATCGATCCGCAAAAAAAGGGCCGCTACAGCCAGGATCACTGCCACAGCCGCCAGGATCCATCGCAGCTTGTGCCCTCCCTTTGGTTTATCCAGGAATTCCTCCTCATCCATATCTGCTTCTCCCCTTCGTATTTTTCTGCGCGTCCTTATGAATACAACGAAGGAAACACTGGTTCCTTCAGTGTTTCCTTAGTCTTCGAATGTAATGCTCCGGGATATATTCAGTACAATTCCCAGCTCTGCCATCAGAAACAGCAGAGATGAGCCTCCGTAACTGATAAACGGCAGGGACACGCCCGTATTCGGCATAAAATTCGTAGCCACCGCCACATTCATCATCACCTGCAGCGCAATATGGATCATCACGCCTGTCGCAATCAGCGACCCCAGAAGGTCCGGCGCATTAGCAGCTATAATCATGAGCCGGTATATCAGGAACAGGTAGAGCAGCATGAGTCCTATGGCCCCGATCAGTCCCAGTTCTTCACATATCACGCAGAAAATCATATCGTTATGGGCTTCCGGGATAAAGCCCAGCTTCTGAATACTGTTGCCCAGTCCTTTGCCCAGCAGCCCGCCGGAGCCTATGGCGTACAGTCCCTGCAGCACCTGATACCCTTTTTCGTAACCTTCGGGATTGTTCCAGATCCGTATTCTTTCCATACGGTTTTCTTTACCTATGAGCCGGAAAACCCGGCCCAGAGTCTGTTCAGGAGCCAGTTTCGCACACAGCACCACAATTACAATAAACGCAAGCAGCAGCCATCCCAGTTTTTTGTTTTTCGTAGCCACCAGAAACATCCCCGCGCAGATTCCGAACAGAATAATGGCGGAACTCAGGTTCCCCATCAGAATCAGGATAGTAGGAATGCCCCCTGCCGCGGCGATCAGGATAAAGATCTTCGGCTCCATCAGACGGTCAATGAATTTGGAGATCAGCACTGCCATGGTTACTATAACTGCAATCTTTACCAGTTCTGTCGGCTGAAAACGGGTGGAAGGACCGGCTAACTGCAGCCACCGTTTCTCCCCGTTTACTGCCTTTCCCAGGCTGGTAAAGTCCACCAGGACCATCAGGAAGATACCCAAAGCCCATTCCAACGGCCAGAGCACCGCGACAATGCGGTACGGGACAAGGGAAGCCAGGAGCATGGCGGCTGTGCCGAAGAACAGCCACTTCAGCTGCTGCATCATGTAAAAAGCCGGATTATGCCCGGTAGAGGCAGCCTGCGCTGCGCTGTAGTAGCTGGCGCTGTAGATCATGATGACCCCGAAGGTCGCCAGGAACAGTACCACGAAGATCATGCTGTAATCCCTGTATCGGTTGTCTTTTCTCAGGTTATTCAGCCACCCCATGGCTTCTCCTCCCTTCCCGGCAGATTCTTCTGAGGTTCAGATTTTTAAAGTGCGTGCACCAGTGCCTTGAAATCCCGGCCGCGTACTTCGTAATTCGGGAACATTCCCCAGCTCGCGCACGCAGGTGAAAGCAGTACCGCATCTCCCGGTTCGGAACATCCGGCCGCTTCCTGCACAGCTTCTTCCATGCTGTTTACAGTCAGGATCTCTGTGACCCCGTATTTCCGGGCTGTCGCCTCTATGCGTTCCGCAGTAGCTCCCATGAGAATCAGAAGCTTCACTTTTCCGTCGAACGCCTGAATCCAGTCATCAAATTCTCCGCCCTTATCATAGCCGCCGCCGATCAGAATCGTGGGACGGACCATGGCGCGGATGCCCTGAATGGCGGCATCCGGATTCGTCGCTTTCGAATCGTTGTAATAGGCAACTCCGTTTTTCTCGGCCACAAATTCAATCCGGTGTTCCACAGCTTTGAATTTCCTCAGGCTCTTCCGGATGCTTTCCAGCGGCACGCCAATGGAAAGCCCCATCAGCACAGCTGCCATCACATTTTCATAGTTGTGTTTTCCCAGAAGATTCAGTTCGTGAATGTCCACGATCTTCTCTTCTTTTCCTTCCAGATGGAGCCACAGCTCTTCGCCCTTCATGAAAGCACCTTCCGGAACGGGACCTGCGCTGGAAAACCAGAGAACCTTTGCCGGGCACACTTCTCCGAACGCCTTCAGTCTGGCATCCTCGTAATTCAGCACACAGACATCATCCTTCGTCTGGTTCCGGGCGATATCTTCCTTGACCTGCGTGTAGCATTCCATGGTCTTGTGCCGGTTCAGGTGATCCGGTGTAATGTTCAGAATCGCGGATACCTGAGGATGAAAATCATGAACCGTTTCCAGCTGGAAACTGGAGATTTCCGCTACTGTAACAGATTTTTCCGTCGTCTTTCCGGCTTCTTTCGTGTAGGCATTGCCGATATTGCCCACCACGAATACAGACTCAAAATAGTCCTGGCAGATTTCCCCGGTAAGGGCTGTCGTCGTCGTTTTTCCATTGGTGCCGGTAATGGCAATCAGGCGTCCTTTTGCCACAGAGTATGCCAGTTCGATCTCGCTCCAGATGGGAACCCCTGCCGCTTTTACGGCTTCTGCCAGAGGAGAATCCAGCGGGATGCCAGGGCTGATTACACAAAGCCCGACCTCCTGCCAGGGTACCAGATCCGGTTCCCCCAGCAGTACACGGAGGTCCGCCCCTTCCTGAAATTCTCCCAGAAGCGCTTCCCGGTCCCTGGATGTATCTCCATCGTAAAGAATAACGGATTTTCCCTGTTCAAGCAAGAGTTTTACAGCGTTTTTCCCGCTGATCCCGGCACCTGCCACTAAAACGGACTGTTTCATATTCCTCTCCTTCTACTTGCTTCAGGCCGCCCAGGCTGCCACCAGGCAGAACAGGGCTGTTACCAGCGTAAATATGCAGACAATTTTCACTTCAGACCAGCCGCCCAGTTCAAAATGATGATGGATCGGCGCCATACGGAAAAGTCTTTTCCCGTGGGTCTTTTTAAAATACCCCACCTGCAGAATCACGGAAATCACTTCAATCAGATAGATGAAGCCCACCAGGACGATCAGCAGCGGCTGACGGAGCATGCAGGCGGCAGACGCCACAAATGCCCCCAGCCCCAGAGATCCGGTATCTCCCATGAATACCTTTGCAGGGTAATGATTATAGATCAGAAAACCGGCCAGGCTTCCTGCCACGGCTGCCGTTACCGGTTCCAGGCCTCCTTCGGTGCGGATGGAAAGCCAGGTAAAGAACAGGGCTGCCACGATCGTTACCGAGGAACAGAGGCCGTCCAGGCCGTCCGTAAAGTTCACGCCGTTATCCGTTCCCAGCACGACCAGGAACAGGAAGGGGATATACAGCCATCCCATATTCCATTCCGTTTTCAAAAACGGCACAAGAATCGTTGTGCCAAAGCCGGAAAACCGTACCATATACACACAGAAAATCGCTGTCAGAACCAGCTGGGCTGCCATCTTCTGTTTCGGGTTCAGGCCTTCCGAATGCTTCCTGACGATCTTGATAAAATCGTCCGCGAAGCCGATCAGCCCGTAGCCTGCTGTCATGAACAGCACCGGGAGTACCCGGGGATGGGACGGGGCAAATACCAGGCCGGTAACCAGAATCGCTCCCAGGAACGCAATGCCGCCCATGGTAGGCGTGCCGGCTTTTTTCAGATGTGCCTGCGGGCCGTCATCTCTTACCTGCTGTCCGAATTTCAGGCGCTTCAGGAAAGGAATCAGCAGCGGGCAGGCTGCCGCACTCAGAACAAAAGATAAAACCAGCGGTGCAATCACCGAAAAATACGTGCTTTTCATACAAAACTCCTTTCAGGTCCGGATGCCTGCAGATCAGATGTCCTCGTCATCCATTCCCTCTTCTTCCAGCTCTTCCGGATCCAGATATTCTACCGCATCTTCATTGTCCTCCGGCATGGGGACGTCGCCGCCTTCCACAAAACCGCCTGCAGGGACGGCTTCATCCCATTCCACGTCGCGGTTAGCGGCGATCGGTTCGATGGCTCCCGCAATGTGGCCGGATTCATCGGTCTCCGGGGTAGCCGGTACTTCTGTTCCGTCTGCCGTCAGGATCATGGCCGGCGTCACATTCCGGTATTCCAGCAGAGAGGACATGATTTTCTGTTCGAGCGGTACTACGGTATCCTTTACGTTATAGCTTCCGCCCGGATGGTCCAGGTCCCGTTCATACTTCATCGCTACGAAAACCAGAAGTTCCGGATTATCCGCCGGTGTATAGGCAATAAAGGAAAGGACATATTTATTATCTGTCAGAGGATGCTGCTCGGCGGTTCCGGTTTTGCCCGCTACAGTATAGCCCTGGATCCGGGCATTTTTACCGGTACCGGCGTTATCCTGTACGGTCTGCAGCAGACCGGCCTTCAGGATCTCTGCCGTAGATTCACTGACTGTTTCACGTACCAGTGTATTGCCGAATTCCCGAACAATCTCTCCATCCGCTGAAAGGATCTGCTTTACGATATGCGGCCGGTAATAGGAGCCCCCGTTCAGAATGGAGCAATAAGCTGCCGCAATCTGAATCAGGGTTGCGTTATAGTTCTGTCCGAAGGAAGTAACCGCCAGGTCGACGTTGGTCATTTTGCTCTCGCTGAAGAGGATGCCCCGGCTCTCTTCCGGCAGGTCGATGCCGGTCCGGTTGCCCAGGCCGAATACCGTCAGATATTTATTGAATACGGTCTTCCCCATCTTCTTCGCCAGCTGCATCATAACGTCGTTGCAGGAATACGCCAGCGCTTCAGAGAGATTCAGAGAACCGTGCTCATGTGTACATTTGATGTATCTGTCTGCCACCTGCTGTCCGCCGTCGCAGACAAAAAGCTCGTCCGTCTTCACCAGACCTTCTTCCAGAGCTGCCGACATTGTAAAAGATTTGGCGGTAGACCCGGGCTCAAAGGATTCGGTAACAGCGAGGCAGCGCCACATGGAATTAATCGCCCTCAGCTTTGTGTTCGCGTCCCCCGCCTCCAGGGCTTCCTGTTCTGCTTCGCTGTAGGCGTAGTCCATGTTGGAGGGGTCATTCGGATCAAAGGTCCTGTTCTGCGCCACCGCCAGCACCTCGGCGTTTTTAGGATCCATCACCAGTGCCATGACATAATCCTGCTTCTTCTCCGCGCAGAATTCCAGAAGCGCATTCTCCACGATCCGCTGGATTGTATAGTCAATGGTGGTGACGATCGTATTGCCGTCCTCCGCATCCCGGGTCGTGCGTTCCAGTTCCCCTTCCTGATTCAGGAAGCCGTAACTCCTGCCGTTGGTTCCCGTCAGATAGTCGTTGTAGTATTCCTCTACGCCGTAATGGCCCTGGCTGCTGTCGGAACCGGAAAAGCCGAGTACCTGGCTGGCAAACGCCCCGTAAGGATATACACGGCGGTACTTGGTTTCAAACCAGACGCCCTGAATAGCCCCATAGTAGATTTTTTCTTCCTCTCCTTCAATTCCCTCTTCTCTCTTCCTGTTCCGTTCTGCGGCATCGTCCTTCTTTTTCTGCGCGATGGTTTCCGCGTATTCGTCACAGTAAGCTTCAAAAGCCAGCTTCTGGTCCATGGTCAGGTACTTTTCTTCCGTCGGCTGGAAAGGAACATAGGCAGATGTTTTATTGTCCGAAAGAAGGGCTGCTACCGTTTCACTGGAACAGCCGAACACCTGGCTGACAGCTTCCGCCGTAGCTTCTATATTCTTTCTGACCTGCTTTTCATCTTTATCCGCATTGGTCACAGAGGGATCCAGAATCAGGCGGAAAACCTGCTCGCTGGCAGCCAGTACCGTCTGATTGCGGTCCGTAATGGTTCCGCGCTTAAAGGGAACCGTGGAACT
>CACZQT010000479.1 GCA_902783295.1 uncultured Lachnospiraceae bacterium | reverse complement strand
TGGTTTCCCGCCACGACTGTAATGGCCTTCAGATCAAAAGCCGGGTGTACGGCTGCCATCATGATCGCTACTGCATCATCATGTCCCGGATCACAATCCAGGATAATTTTTCTTTTTTCCATATATTCTCTCCATCATGTTGCGCAATTCATTTCATATGCATCCAGACCAAAATCCGCTGACGGACTTTTGGCTCCGCCAGCCCCCTCATGCGTGAGGGGGAGCGCATCCCCCCGGAGGGTCTCCCACAGGAGATCCGGAAGGATTTCCTGCAAAGCAAAGAAAGGCAGCCCCCCTCCCGCACCGCATAAAGGTTTCAGGAGGGAAGCTTCCCCTATACCATTCTCTCAGGATCTTCAGTTCAGGGAAGACTGTCTTCTCCTCTCGGTGCGCAGCTGGGCAGCCATAGAGATTGCCAGCACGACGATCGTAACGATGTACGGCATCATCAGCACGAACTGGGACGGCAGGCCGTAAGCCTGCAGCCTGGCGCCGATGGAATCCGCAAATCCGAACAGCAGGCAGCCTACAGAAGCCAGCACAGGATTTGCGCCGCCGAAATACATGGCGGCAACACCCATGAAGCCTCGGCTTGAACTCATGTTTTCAACAAACTGGCTTGAATAGCCAAGTGCCAGATGAGCGCCTGCCAGGCCGCCGATCAGGCCGGAGATCGCCATTGCGCGATAGCGCACCGCCCCGACATTAATGCCGGCGGTCTTGGCCGCTTCGGGGAACTGGCCTACCGCGCGAAGGCGCAGGCCCCAAACGGTCTTGAAAATAAAGAACTGCAGCACAATGATCAGAACGATCACGAACCATTCCGTAAGGCTCCAGTTATTGAACAGAGAGTCGAGCACCGGCATATTGTCCATAAATCCGAAATGAACCTTCGGAATCGATACGATCGGTCTGTCAAGACTTCCCTGGAAAGCGCCGTTCACATCGAAGATCGCTTTCAGCAGGAACTTGGTGATAGCCAGGGCCAGCATATTGATGCCCATGCCGATGCCGCAGATGTCCGCGCCGTACCGGATACTGCCCACGGCCATGATCATGGCGATCACAACGCCTACCAGCATGGCGCACAGTACGCCCAGAATCCAGCTCTGCGTAAAGTAACTCACCGTGACCGCTGTAAACGCGCCGGTCAGCATGATACCTTCAGTACCGATATTCAGGATGTTGGCCTGCTGCGTCACCGATGCGCACAGAGCGGCATAGATGATCGGAGTGGCGGACCTGAAAGCTGCATAAAGAAGAGAAAGATTGAATACTTTTCCAAGAATAGCGATCATGACTGTCCCTCCTTTCTCACGGTTCCTGCCGCCTTACCAGGCTTCTTTTCTTTTTTAAGGAAATCAAACAGGGTTTCCATGGTTGCTATCGTAATAAATACCGCCGTTATGGTATCGATCAGTCCCTTGGGCACGCCGGTGGCGATCTGCATTCCCATCGCGCCGGACTTCAGCACTGCCAGGAAGAAAGCCATAAACGGGGTCGCTATCACATTGCTCTTGACGATCAGGGCAGCCAGCATGCCGTTGGACCCGAGGCCTGTAGCAAAGTTGTTCAGGAAGTATCCGTGAACGCCCAGGACCTCTATGGCGCCCGCGAATCCGCCGATCACGCCCGAGAGCATCATAGCCTGGATAAAGACCTTCTTGGAATTAAGTCCCGCGAAATCTCCGAAGGCCGAATTCGTGCCGACCAGACGGAATTTGAAGCCCAGATTGGTGCGGTAAAGCATGAAAATGATCAGAAGCACCACAATGATTGCCAGGAACAGTCCCACATTCACAGCACTGGGCCTCATAAACTGCGGAAGCCTTACCTCCACATTCGGTGACTGGGGATTGGCGCTTCCCGCGCTCATAGGCCCGCTCACCAGATAGGATGTGATATACAATGCCACCGAATTCATCAGTATGGTCACGCAGACCTCACTGACATTATAATAGGCCTTCAGAAACGCCGGGATAAACGCCCAGGCTCCGGCTATGACCATCGCGCCAAGGAAGCAGGCTATAAGAAGCAGCGGCTTGGGCAGGAAGGTCCACTTATAACCGATATAGGCAGCGGTAATTCCACCCAGGAAAACCTCGCCTTCCACACCAACGTTGAATGCGCCGGCCTGCGCTGCCACCACAAATGCCGTGGATGTTAAAAGCAGCGGCGTGAAATTTGCCAGTGTCGTACCGAAATTCAGCTTTCCGATAAAAGCACCTTTCAGCATTGCCTGGTAGGCAGTGATCGGGTTCTCACCGATCAGTATGATGAAGATTGCACCGATGAGCAGTGCCAGCACCATCGTCAGAAATATTCTGACAACACCGTCCTTTACTGATTTCATCCTGCCTGCACACCTCCTTCCATGGCATGTCCGCCCATCATCAGAAGACCCAGGTTGTTCTCATTTGCCTCGCTGGCCATCATCTCACCTGTGATCTTGCCTTCATGGATAACAATGATCCTGTCTGAAAGGGAAATGATCTCTTCCAGTTCAGCCGAAACGAGCAAAACGCCCATTCCCTCCTTCTTCGCCTTCTCCAGCGTGTTCCTGATCAGCTCAATGGCGCCGATATCCACGCCGCGGGTCGGCTGGGAAGCTATCAGCAGCTTGTTCCCGATGGAAACTTCCCTTGCCACGACCACCTTCTGGGCATTTCCGCCTGAAAGCGAGGACGTCGGAAGATGATAGTCGGTAGGACGGATATCGAACTCCTTAACCATCTCTTCCGAATACTTATCCTGCGCGGGCAGGCTCATAAGCCCGTTTCTGGAAAACGGAGCCTGGTCCACCTGAACGGCAATCAGGTTATCCCTGATGGTCATCGCGCGGTCCAGCCCCAGCCTGTTGCGGTCCTCCGGAATATGTGAAAGGCCCGCTTCGCGGATCTTCCGGACGCTCTTGTTGGTCACGTCCTTTCCGCAGACTATCACCTTGCCCTTTTCGACCTTCCGAAGCCCTGTGATAGCCTCGATCAGCTCGCTCTGTCCGTTGCCGTCGATACCGGCCACGCCGACGATCTCACCGGCGTGCACGCTCAGGGACATGCCCCTGATCTTGGAAGTCTCCTTGTGGCTCGATACCCAGACATCCTGCACATCCAGGATCTTCTCTCCTGCCTGGCCGTAATCCTTCTCAATATTCAGGAACACCTCACGGCCGATCATCCTCTTCGTCAGATCCAGCGGGGACGTCTCCGTCTTATTGACGGTTCCCATGTACTGTCCCTGGCGCATCAC
>CACZQT010000478.1 GCA_902783295.1 uncultured Lachnospiraceae bacterium | reverse complement strand
TTACTGTTTTCCCTGCTTTTAAAAATGTTGTGGTATACTATACTTATACGGAGGTGATGACAGCGATGTCCTTTATCGTATTTGCGGATGGCAGTGCGAATCTGCCGAAGCAGATGCTGGAGGGAATCTCCCTCCTGCCCTGTAACTATACGTTGGACGGGGTTCCTCAGACTTACTGGGGGGACGTGGATCACTTTGATGGACATGCATTTTACGAAGGACTGCGGAACGGAAAAGTAGCCCGGACCAGTCTTTTGAACATACAACTATTCCTGGAGCAGTTCAAACCTTTGCTGGAGCAGGGGAAGGATATTATTTACGTATCCATGAGTTCCGGCATCAGCGGAACATACGGTGCCGCATCTGTGGCCGCAATGCAGCTGATGGATGAATTTCCGGGGCGGTTTATTCATATTGTGGATTCCCTGGGCTGTGGTTTCGGCAACGGGCTCCTGGCGGTGGAAGCAGCGGAATTCAGCCGGGAAGGCATGGACGTGCGGGAAGCGGCGAAAAAGCTGGATGCGGATGTACCGCACATCTGCCAGTATTTCACCGTGGATGATCTGAATTTCCTGAAAAAAACCGGCCGGGTCAGCGGATTTACCGCCACGATCGGAACGGTTCTGAACATCAAACCGATCCTGTACGGAGACAGTACCGGCCATATCGTGTCCTGCAGCAAGGAAAGGGGACGCCGGAGAGCCATCGATGCTCTGGTGAAAAAATATGCCGAAAAGAGACTGCCGCTGCCTCATCAGCATATCTGCATCTCCCATGGTGACTGCCTGGAAGAAGCAAAACTTTTAGCAGCCAAAGTAAAAGCCGTCACCCCGGACACACCTGTCACAATCTGCCAGCACGAGCCTTTTTCCGGCGCTCACGTAGGACCCGGAATGCTTGCACTGTTCTTCCGGGGGAAGGAGCGGTAAGGAAACAGTTGCCCGAGACTGTCCAGGATAATTCTTACAGGTCGAAGAGGCTCATCTGATGGTACTGCTCGGGGATTTCCCGCATATACCTGAAACATTCCCCGGGGTCTGACAGAATGTCGTTGTCACGGCAGATTTCACGGAAAAGCTTCATCAGTTCTCCGGCTTTCGGGCTTGGAACCTCATAGGCGTTTCCATACGTTTTTATGTAACGTTCTTTCAGACCGGGGAAGTGCCTGTCGAGCGCTGCGTAATAATACTCCCGGTCACCCTCCCGAAGCGTCAGCCCCATATCAAAACAGATAACACCCTTCACTCTCACCCGGATACATTCCTCCAGAATGGATCTGATATTCTCTTCCGTATCGTTAATGAATGGCAGAATGGGGGTCAGCCAGACAACCGCAGGAATTCCTCTCTCTCGCATCTGCTCCAGCACTTCAATCCGCCGTTTTGTGCGGCAGACATTCGGTTCCAGGATACGGCACAGAGCGTCATCGTAAGTCGTAAGCGTCATCTGCACTACGCATTTCGCAGTACGGTTGATCTCATCCAGCAGATCGATATCCCGGAGAATCCTGTCTGATTTGGTCTGTACCGCCGCGCCGAAACCGTATTTCAGAATGATTTCAAGGCACCTTCTGGTCAGCCGCAGTTTTTCTTCGCAGTGCATGTACGGATCCGACATAGAGCCCGTTCCGATCATGCACTTCTTTCTTTTCGATTTCAGTGCATTCTCCAGGAGTTCCGGTGCGTTCCGCTTCACCTCAATGTCTTCAAACGGATGTGTGAACTGATAACAGCGGCTCCTGCTGTCGCAGTAAATGCAGCCATGGGTACACCCCCGGTAGATGTTCATCCCGTAATACCCGCCGCTGCCGGTCAGTATTCCCTTTGCGTCCACAAAATGCATTTTCCGGTTCTCCCTGTATAAAGGACAAAACCCTGCCATTATCCGGCAGGGTTTACATGTACCATAATGTGCTTTGTATTGCTGTATTCTTTCTCTACTTCTTCGTGTACACGCTCCGCGATCTCGTGAGCAGCGGAAAGGGAAAGAGAGCCGTCGCAGGAGATCTCCACATCTATGTAGATTTTATTGCCGAACTGTCTGGTGTGAAGCATATCCACACCAAGTACGCCGTCCTGCCCTGCAATGAAAGCCCGGATTTCATTTTCCTTTTTTTCGTCGATAGCGGTATCCAGCATTTTGTCAACAGCATCCCTCATAATATCGAAGGCCACCTTTAAAATGCAGGCCGCAATCCCCACACTGGCTGCCGGATCGAGCACCGGGAAACCCAGCATGGCTCCGCCGATACCGATCAGGGAGCCGATGGAAGAAAACGCGTCCGAACGGTGATGCCAGGCATCTGCCATAAAAGCGGAAGAATCCAGGATTTTCGCGTAATGCCTGGTGTACCAGAACATCGCCTCTTTAACGATGATCGAAAGAACGGCCGCTGCCAGCGCAATTCTGCCCGGCACAGCCAGTTCTTCATAATGCCCGCCGGTTATTTTCAGGATTCCGTTATACCCGATGATAACACCGGTCGCCATCAGAATCGATCCGAGAGCCAGGGATGCGAGACATTCAAAGCGCTCATGTCCATAAGGATGGTGTTTGTCTGCCGCCTTCACTGACAGGCGAACCCCCAGCCAAGCAATGAACGTTGCGAGAACATCCGACAGAGAGTGAACGGCATCTGATACCATCGCTCCGGAATGTCCGATGATACCCGCCAGGAATTTGAAAGCACAGAGAACTATGTTCCCGGCGATCCCGACGAAGGACACCCGGTTTATGATTTTCTGTTTATTCATTTTTGAAAAGATTCTACTGAATCTCCTCCAGCTTGATATTCTTCAGGTCCAGGCGGTAACGCATATAACGCTCAGCGAGATAAGCGAGAATAGCCACCACCGGAACACCCAGGAACATGCCCAGTACACCGAAGAATTTGCCGCCGATGGTGATGGCGAAAATAATCCAGATCGGCTTCATGCCGGTGGAACTTCCCATCAGCTTCGGCCCCAGCCACAGACCGTCAAACTGCTGCAGGCAAAGTATCATGATCGCGAACACCAGTGCCTTGATAGGATTGATCACCAGCATAATGACGATTCCCGGGATGGCGCCGATAAACGGTCCGAAGTAGGGAATCATATTGGTAACGCCTACAAACACACTGACCAGGAATACATACGGCAGCCGCAGGATGGTCATCAGAATCGCGCAGAGTACGCCGATAATCAAAGAGTCCACCATCTTGCTGACCACGTACTGCCCGAAAATATGGTTGCAGTCCTGAAAGATTTCCTTCACCAGCGGGACATGGTCTCTCGGCACCACTGCGTAAAGGATCACCTTGAAGATCCGCAGCAGCGGCTTTTTTCCGTACAGCATGTAGACCGATACGACAATGGCGATCAGGAAGTTTGCCAGCCAGGTGACAACAGAAACAGAGGCTGTATACAGTACGGGGATGACCCGCCCTGTAATATCCTGCAGTCCGGATATGACATCTGTCTGGGTATTTTCCAGCATACTCTGAATGGAACTCAGGTTTACCGAAGGAAATCGTTCCTGTATTTCCGAAATAAACTCGAGCAATGCCTGATAGCCTGCAGGGATATAGTTGATCAGATCCATGAGGTTTTTCACAACCTCAGGAAGTACGTAAATCAGCAAAGCTACCAGCAGACCGATGCCGATAAGATAAACAATCAGCATGGACAGCACCATCCGCGGCCGTTCGGGAATCCTCCGGAAAAACCTGGACAGCAGCCTGTTCACGCTTTTTACAAACGGCGTCAGCACATAGGCGATCAGAAGAGCGATCATGAAAGGCGATACAGCCCGGAACAGCCCTGTCACAAAGGCACGCGTCCTCTCGAAATCGATAATCGCCTTGATTGCAATCGTCGAAGCAACTACCAGAAGGAACGCATATACGCAGATCGTAAAATACTGGTTGTTTTTCAGAAAGCGATGCCCCCGTCCGCCAGCATTTCTGTCTTCCGTATCCGGAATATGATCTTTCATACGCTTTTCCCCCCTTCTTTGATGCACCGCCTGACTTCTTGTTACTTCAGGAAGCCGTTGATGATCTGCTCTTCCGCTTCCTGCTCTGTCAGGCCCAGAGTCATCAGCTTGATAATCTGATCCCCGGCGATCTTTCCGATTGCCGCCTCATGTACCAGAGCGGCATCCACATCGTTCGCTTCCAGACCGGGCACTGCCAGAATCCGGCCTCTGTCCATAATAATGGAATCACATTCCGTATGTCCGGAACAGGGTGCGTTGCCCAGCAGCTTGGCGTCAAACTTCTGATAGGAATCATCTCTGGCAACTGAACGGGACACCACATCCGCGGTCGCCCCTTCCCCATTCAGATTCACTACATAGGTGCTGATCGCATTCTGGCTTCCATGGGTCATGAGGCGCTCCCGTACAACCAGTTTTGCGCCGGCGGCCAGTTCCGCTGTCGTGGTGCGGTTCGTATCATCCACACCCTTGATCTGCACCATCTCCATCTCCATGGTGCTGTCTTCTTCCATGTACACTTCTGTGCCCGGATTCAGGATTCGTTTTCCGCTTCCTGTTCCGGACCCGTAGTGCTTTTCGACATAACGTACATTCGCGCCTTTTCCAACATAAAAACGGTGTATGCCGTCATGCTCCGAATCCTGAGTACCGCAGTTATCGATTCCGCAGCCGGCCACAATCACGACTTTGGAACCCTCTCCGATATAGAAATCGTTGTATACCAGTTCCTTCAGGCCGCTTTTTGTCATGACCACCGGGATATGCACGCTCTCGTTCTGTGTCCCCGGTTTAATTTTTACGGTCAGCCCCTGCCCGTCTTCTCTCGGGATAATCTCGATATTTTCCGTAGATCTGCGTCCGGCAGACTGGCTGTTGGAACGGATATTGTAGGCGCCTTCCGGAACCTTGTGAAGATCTGCCACTTCCATCAGCAGTCTCTGCTGTATCTCATCCAGCTTCAGCATGTGGCTTCTCCCTCCTTTCCGGCTCCGACCATCCTGCACTCAGGGATCGCGTCTCCCGTGCCCATCAGACCGGGAAGTACCTCGTCCCTTGTACCGGATGCCGTCAGCACGCCGTTCTTCAGCACCATCACTTCATCGGCGATGTTCAGAATCCGTTCCTGGTGCGAAATGATCAGGATGGAACTGCCGCTGATTTTTTCCCGCATTCCCCGGAAAACTTCAATCAGGTTCTGGAAACTCCAGAGGTCAATGCCTGCTTCCGGTTCGTCGAAAACAGACAGCCGGGATGCCTTGGCCAGCACCGTCGCGATCTCAATGCGCTTCAGTTCTCCGCCGGAAAGGCTGCTGTTGACTTCTCTTCCGATATAATCTCTGGCGCACAGGCCGACAGCTGAAAGATATTCGCAGGCACTGGAGACAGATACCTTGGAACCAATCGCCAGGCGGATCAGGTCCAGTACCTGAATACCTTTAAACCGTACCGGCTGCTGGAAAGCATAGCCAATGCCCTTCCGGGCTCTGTCCGTCACGGAAAGGCTGGTAATGTCTTCTCCGTCCAGGAGAATCTTCCCGGAGCAGGGTTTCTCTATACCTGCAATCAGTCTGGCAAGAGTCGACTTGCCGCCGCCGTTAGGGCCGGTGATCACCACCAGCTTGTTGTCCGGGATGGTCAGGCTGACGTCCCGTATAATTTCCTTTTCTCCTCCCTCATCATTCACACCGAAGGAGATGTTCTGCAACTCAAGCATGATATATTTCTCCTGATTCAAAGCTCACCTGCGGGTCCTGCACGCCGTACACGTGCGCATCCTCGCGGAGCGTATATCAGATCTGCGCCAGCGTACCGCCCATGGCAGCCCGGCGCCAGAAAGCTTCGATCTCTTTCCGGGGCGCAGAAGTACGGCCGGTCACCATCTCGCGGCTGCCGCCCCCTCTGGCTCCCAGCTCTTCTTTCATCAGCAGTCCCAGCGGGCGGGTATCCAGCCTGGTGCTCCCGATTGTATAGGTATAGCCGTTCTCATCACTGCCCTGGAAAATCCCGACGTATCCCTCTGCCCTTCCGGCCATAGTATTAAAACTGTTTTTCAAGGCCACAGGTGCCAGAGGACCTTCGGTAAACAGAATGGCCGGTTCCCCTTCCGGAATGTCCCGGAAATCCCGCAGAAGTCCCTGCTCCTGCAAAACAGCCACCCTTCCTTTTTCCTTCATCAGGTCCTGCTGCAGACCGGCTACGGAATCCGCAACGTCCTCCACCCCGGTGGACAGAGATTTCGCCAGATCCGTGAAGCGTTTCCATTCCCGCTGGCCGTGTTCCAGGGCACGCAGTCCGCAGAGTATGCCCAGACGGGTGCCTCCCTTATAATTCTGAACCGAGAGGATACGAATACTGCCCACTTCACCGGTTCTGGCTGTATGCGGTGCACAGCAGGCGCAAAGATCCCTGTAAGAAGCTTTTTCCCCGATGGCAATCAGCCGGACCTGCCCTTCAATCTCCTTCTTACTGCGATACGGCAGACTCTCCAGCTCTTCCCGGGACGGGAACAGGACCTGTACGGGAAGGTTTTCCCATACCACCCGGTTTGCCGCCACTTCCATTTCCATAGCCTGTTCTACTGTAAGAGGTCCACTCAGATCCAGCGTCACCAGCCCTTCATCGCTCAGATGAAAGCCGACATTGCTGTATCCGTATACGGAATGAATCCTGCCGGTCAGGATATGCTCCCCGGTATGCTGCTGCATCCGGGAAAACCGCTTCTCCCAGTCCAGAATACAATGTACCCGCGTTCCTGCCGGAAGCGCAGTTTCTGTATGATAAAGAATGCGGCCGTCTTTCTGCAGCTTCCCGTCCAGGACATACACGGGATCGCCTTCCGGCTGTCCTTCCTTTCCAAGGGGAATCAGCCGGCCGGTATCCGCATATTGCCCGCCTTCTTCCGGGAAAAACAGGTTCTCCTCCAGTTCCAGACAGAACCCGGATTTTCCTGGCGTGCAGGAAACCACAAGCGTATCGCATTCTCGCAGATAACTGTCGGTTTCGTAAAGTTTCTTCATTCAAGGCTCCTGTTTCTTAGCAGGTTTTCTGCCCCGTTTCTTCACAGGCTCTTCCGCAGTCTTCGCAGTTTCAGCTGCCTCGGCTGCCTTCTTCGCAGGCTTTCTGCCCGGTTTCTTTGCAGGCACTTCCGCAGCTTTCGCAGTGTCGGCTGTATCAGCTGCCTTCTTCGCAGGCTTTCTGCCCGGTTTCTTTGCAGGCACTTCCACGGCTTCCACGGTTATCACCGGCTTCGCAGCCGGCTCAGATGGGTCCACCGGTACCAGCACCTGTGCTGTTCTGGCCGGGAGATAAAGTTTCACATGGCTGCCCGACACACCAGGTACAAAGGAGCTCACACGCACCTTGCCGCAGCGTCCGAAACCGCAGTATTCGGTATCATCCGTGCTGAACAGCACCTGATAATCCTTGCTCTGGCTCACCGGGATCAGATAATCCGAATAGCTCTTGTCCGGTGAGAAATTGAACACGAACAGCACTCCGTTGCGCTCATAAGCAAGAATATGATCATCCTCATGAACCCAGTCCAGCTTCGGCCAGCCTTCTTTGAAGATATGATAATTCTTGGCCATATGGATCATATCCCGGTCGAACGCATTCAGGCCGCCGTATTTCAGATAACCGTTTTCCACCAGGCTCCACTGCCTGCGGCAATAGTGATAGCTGTGGCCATTGCCGGGACGGGGGAAGTCGATCCATTCAGGATGTCCGAACTCATTCCCCATGAAATTCATATATCCGTTTCCACCGGCACTCATGGTCAGGAGACGGATCATCTTGTGCAGCGCAATGGCACGGTCAATGACAAGAGTATGTACAATCTTGTCCATATCTGTGTACATTGCCGCGTCCGCCAGACGGAAAATCAACGTCTTGTCGCCTACCAGTGCCTGGTCGTGGCTCTCCACATAGGCAATCGTCGGAGCGTTGCGGAAAACCAGTTCCGTCCAGAGATCTCCCAGGTTCCAGTCTTCGTCTCGCCGTTCCTTGATATACTTAATCCAGATATCCGGGATACCCATACCCAGCCGGTAAGAAAACCCGATGCCGCCGTCTTTGACGGGTTCGCACATGCCGGGCATTCCGGACATGTCCTCTGCAATCGTAATTGCCTTCGGATTGACCTCCCGGATCAGGTCATTGGCCAGCTGCAGGTATGTAAGAGATTCCAGGTCCGTATTCATCGTGAAATACATGGAAAGATTGCTGAAATCCGTCCCCAGCGCATGATCCAGATACAGCATGGAGGTGACGCCGTCGAAGCGGAAACCGTCAAAATGGTATTCCTCCAGCCAGAATTTCAGATTGCTCAGAAGGAAATGAATCACTTCCGGCTTATCATAATTAAAACACTTGGTGCCCCAGGTCGGGTGATTCCCCCGCCAGCCATCATGGAAATACTGGTAGGAAGTCCCATCAAACATGTTCAGGCCTTCCGTAGTATTCGCAATCGCATGAGAATGGACGATATCCAGTATAACCCGGATTCCCATCTCATGCGCCTTATTCACCAGGTATTTCAGATCTTCCGGGAGCCCGTACCAGCTGGACGCCGCAAAGAAACTGGATACCTGATATCCGAAGGAGCCGTAGAAAGGATGCTCCATAACCGCCATCAGCTGCACCGCATTGTAGCCCAGATTCTGGATGCGCGGCAGAATGTTGTCGGCAAATTCCCTGTAGGTGGCAATCCGGTAGTCCTCACTGGCCATGCCCACATGTGCTTCATAAATCAGCGGAGGCTCTTCCGGAGAGAAATTCTGATCCGTCCAGGGGAACGGAGTCAGATCATCCCAGACTTCACAGCACCAGCTGTAAGATTCCTTGTCCTGTACTACCCGGCGCGCATAGGCCGGAATATGCTGCGTTAGAGCGTCCCCGTTTTTCACAATCGTCAGCACACGGCTGCCCTGGTGAAGGACACCTTCCGGAAGCTTGATTTCCCAGTTCCCGTTCCGCAGCTTCCGCAGAGGATTCGCTGTCCATTTCCAGTTGTTGAAATCCCCGGTAAGGTACAGACGGTCAGCACCGGGCGCCCACTCACGGTACACCCAGCCGTCAGGCAGGTGGTGGAAGCCGTAATAGGAATGTGCATTCGCAAAATCCTTCAGACTGTGCGCCTTTCCCGAGAGAAGCTGCTGTTTCTTGTTATTATAGTGCTCCATACGCAGTTCGATATCGGACGCATAGGGCTTTAACTCCGGACGTGTTTCCAAAATATGATACATGGTTCCCTCGTTTCCGGCACGATGCAGTGTGCCATTTGTGCTGACCCGGAAGGAGCCTCCGGTTTCGTCCTGTTCCTCTGCTGCTTTTACTTATTTAACAGTGACCACCTGGAACACTCCGGGAATCTGGAAGTATTCCACCAGATCCGGCTTCGCATCCGTATCCGCCAGTGCATATCCGTATTTTCCGCGCATGGCACCTTCCACATCTTCACCCGCCAATGCTTTGATTTTCTCCAGCGCGTCCGCATCCTTATAGAAAATCCCTGTACGGTACGCCTTCTTCGGCTCTCCCTTGTCC
>CACZQT010000477.1 GCA_902783295.1 uncultured Lachnospiraceae bacterium | reverse complement strand
CTCCTTGCCATCTGTGCAGCCGGGTTCACGGTTACGGCAGTTCTGCTTTTAACAAACAGGCATGTCAGATCACTGTAGGGGATGCCTGTTAAAGCCCGAAAGCAGTTGATCTGCTGCCAGCGAAACTGTGTGCATTTTCGGAAATTTTATCCCCCCCTGGGGCTTAAAATATGTTTTTTCTTCTGTTATACTTTTTCCAATTCAGTTTGAAAGGAAGAAAGAACATGAAAAAAACACTTAGTCTTCTTCTGGCTGTCATGATGCTTATGACGGTTACAGTCATGCTCGGCCAGAGCCTCGCCTTCGCCGATGAAACAATCGAAGTGACGGATATGAAGGGCCGTACAGTAACGCTCCCGGCCGATATCCGGCGTGTCATTGTCACCTTCAACATGGAAGAGTACTTTGCTGTTGCCGGTGATGAAGGCATCAATAAGCTGGTAGGCTGGAGCCATAAGTACTGGGAAGGCCGCCGTCAGGATGCCTATGATGCTTTCACAGCCGTTTATCCTCAGCTCGCAGACATCCCCGATGTAGGGTATAACGCAGACATCAGTATTGAAGCTATTATTTCCCTGCAGCCGGATGTTGTCCTTGCTTCTTCCACGGGTGCCAATTACAATGCCCTGGAGCCTGCTTTCGACAACCTGCGCGCTGCCGGCATTGAGTGCGTTTTCTTTGATTTCCACAAGCAGACCGTTGAGACGCACTGCCAGAGTATACAGCTGCTCGGCAGGATCCTCGGTCAGGAGGAACGCGCAAATGAAATTGCAGAGTTTTATACCGAACAGATGGCCGTGGTAACGGATCGCCTTGCCGATCTTGCGGATGAAGCCCGTCCCCGGGTTTACATGGAATTCAGCATGGGCCCCGGCCAGTTCGGCAACACCTGGTCTGAGCAGATGTGGGGTGCACTGATCCGCACCTGCGGCGGTACAAATATTGCTGCCGGCATGGAAGGTGCCTCGGTTGATATTGCTCCTGAACAGGTCATTTCTTCCAATCCGGAAGTCATTATCTTTACCTGCAGTCCGCGTAATGATGTGAGTGACAACGTGGTCCTTGGTTACGGGGCAGACGAGGCACTGGCCCGCGAACACCTGGAGGCTTATAAAGGCCGTGAAGGCTGGGCTGATCTGGATGCTGTAAAGAATAACCGCATGGGTGCTCTGTACCATGACCTGAGCCGCCATATCTTCGACTTCGCGGGAGCGCAGTTCCTTGCCTCTCAGATCCAGCCGGAGCTCTTTGCTGACATGGATCCCGAAGCCAATCTTGCTGAGTTCTTCCACCGCTTTATGCCGGTTGAGCTGGACGGCATCTGGACGTTCAGCCTGAGCTGATTGATGGCTCGGAATTCGGCGTTGCATGATTCAGGCCGCGCAGTTTATGCGCGGCAGAATCAGAAGAAATACTGGATTATCGCCGGCCTGGCAGCGTTCTGTCTGGCTGCCTGTCTGCTGGATATCATGACGGCAGCGGCTTCTCCTGCCTACCGGCTTTCCTCATATGATGTCATTCAGTGCCTGCTGCATCCCTCGCAGGCATCGCCGGGCACTTACGTTATCGTCATCAAAATGCGTCTTCCGATCTCTCTGATGGCTCTGGTCATCGGCTTTTCCCTCGGCACGGCCGGCGCTGTCATGCAGACGATTCTCCACAACCCGCTGGCCAGCCCCTACACGCTCGGTGTGGGCACTGCAGCGGGCTTCGGGGCTTCTGTTGCCATTGTCCTGGGCCTGGGGTCGGTCATGACCTCCGTGCTTGCCTTTGCCTTCGCCATGCTCATTTGCCTGATGATCTATTTCCTGGGCAGAAATAATATCAATTCCGGTTCCCTGGTGCTCTCCGGTATTGCCTGCCTGTTTCTGTTTCAGGCACTGCAGGCGCTTTTGCAGTACGGCGCATCAGAGGATCAGAATCAGAGCATCGTTTTCTGGTCCTTCGGCTCCCTCCAGCGGACGGACTGGATGAAGCTGCTGATCACCGCCGTGGTGGTTGCTGCTTCTGTCCCCCTGATCTTTGCCGACTCCTGGAAGTACACCGCCCTCACCATGGGAGATGAAAAAGCTGTCAGCCTCGGAGTCAACGTTTCGGGGCTTAAGATCAAGGCGTTTTTCCTGATCTCTCTGATGGCGGCAGTCTCTGTGTGTTTTACTGGCTCCATCGGGTTCATCGGCCTGGCAGGGCCGCATATTGCCCGCATGCTGGTAGGGGAGGACCAGCGTTTCTACCTCCCGGTATCTGCTTTCTGCGGGGCTGCAATTCTGTCCTCTGCCTCCGTGATTTCAAAGATCATACAGCCCGGTTCCGTGTTTCCGGTCGGGATTGTTACGTCCATTATCGGCGTCCCGTTCTTCTTCTCGCTGGTATTCCGTGCGAACAAAGGGGGCAGGCGGGGATGAGTGTCAGGGCAGAACATCTGAGTTATACCTATCCGAAAGCAAAAGAACCGATTATCCGGGATATCTCCTTTGATGTGCCTGACGGCAAGGTTACCGTGATTATCGGAACCAATGGCGTGGGCAAATCCACACTGCTCAAGTCGATGCTCGGCATTTTCAAAGGCGGGGGCGAAACCTGGTTCAATGACAAAAACCGCCGGGAGATGAGCCATTCACAGCTGACGTCGCTGGTCGGTTATATGACGCAGGAGAATGCCCTGCTGACTAGCCTCTCGGTGCTGAATGTTGTCCTGCTCGGCCGGCTCGGCACGCTGAATATCAAAGTACAGGATGAGGATATTGACAAAGCACTTTCCATGCTTCGCCTGCTTCATCTGGAACAGTTTGTTGACCGTCCGTTTTACGCGCTGTCAGGCGGTCAGCGGCGCATGGTGGATGTGGCGCAGACGCTGGTCCGTGACCCGAAAATCCTGATCATGGATGAACCGACTGCAAATCTTGACCTTGTCAATGAAATGCAGGTGCTGGAGCTGGTCAAAGCCTATACGCACAGGCGGGGCACGGCAACGCTCCTCACCCTGCATGATCTCAATATGGCAGCCCGCTATGCGGATCATATGATCCTCCTGAAAGACGGGTGCGTCTTCCGGGAAGGCCCGCCCGAGGAAGTGATCACCGAGGATAATATCCGTGGTGCCTATGGTGTGAATGTCCACGTTCATATCAGCAGCCGCACCGGTACGCCTATGCTCCTTCCTCTTACGCCCGTCCGGCAGACGGAATTTGATTTCTGAGGATAGTACTATGGAAATGCAGGAAAGAATCAATACTTACTGGTCAAAGCGGGCCGACGAATTCGGTGACGCCCGCTATACCGATATGCAGGGCAGAAAACGTGAATGCTGGGAAAAGCTGATCCGGGAACATCTTCCACAGAAAAAGCCGCTTCGTGCTCTCGATCTTGGCACTGGCGCAGGCTTCTTTTCCTTCATCCTTCACAACCTGGGCTGCGAAGTCACAGGGATCGATTATTCAGAGGAAATGCTGAAAAACGCCCGCAAAAACTGCGAACGCCTGGGTTATTCCGGCATTACTTTTCTGCAGATGGATGCGCAGAATCTCCGGTTTGAAGATGAGAGCTTCGATTTTATCTTTACCAGGAATGTAACGTGGACGCTTCCCGATCCGGAAAAAGCCTACCGGGAAATGCTCCGTGTGCTGGCTCCGGGCGGAAAGCTCATGAATGCCGATGCCAATTACTCAGCCGGCTTTCAGAAGATGGACGAAGCTGGCCTGACGGAAAAAATGGCTGAATATGCAAACCAAAACTATAAGCACCCGGCAGGGAGTCTGGACATGCTGCGCGAGCGGAATGATATTGCGCGTTCTCTGTATGTTGCCGGGAAAGACCGCCCGCTCTGGGATCTGCAGATCCTCATGGCCGGCGGGATTGAGCGCTTCTGGTTTGATCTGGATGTAAACGCCAATATCTTCGGCATTTCCCGGGATCCGGATCGGGAAAAAATCAGCCCGGAATTTATCCTCGTCGCCCGGAAAAACCCTTAAATGCCGGGTGAGCATGTTATACTCTGGGCAATCTTCTTTGTAGGACAGGGGACGGTTCTCTGCCTTTTATGCATTCTCTACCCAACAAACACGAATCCCGCTGCACCTGCAGCGGGATTATTCGAAACAAGCAAAAAAGCAGAGAAATTCGGAGACGGTATTTTCTGT
>CACZQT010000476.1 GCA_902783295.1 uncultured Lachnospiraceae bacterium | reverse complement strand
TTCAACCTGGATCTGCCAGTTTAGCAGCTTCGGGCAGATATCCATCGCGTGACCAACCAGGTTGTGCTTCACGATCAGCACGCACAGGCCGCTGGGTCCGATGTTCTTCTGGGCGCCGGCGTAGATAGCGCCGTACTTGGTCACATCCATCTCTTCGGAAAGAATCATACTGCTGGCGTCGCAGACGATAGGCGCCTTGCACTTGGGCAGTTCCACGAAACGGGTGCCGTAGATCGTGTTGTTCTGGGTGATATGGACATAGTCAGCGTCATCATCATACTTGATGGCATCCAGGTCCGGGATGTAGGTATAAACATCTTCACGGCTGGAAGCAACGACGTTCACTTCGCCATAGCGCTTGCCTTCTTCGGCGGCCAGGTGGGCAAAGTTGCCGCTGTCAATGTAATCGGCCTTTCTGTTCACCATCAGATTCAGCGGAACCGCGGAGAACTGCTGTGTTGCGCCGCCCTGCAGGAACACAACGTCATAATCTTCCGGGATGTTCATCAGATCGCGGAGATCGGCGACAGTCTTATCATAGATATCAGTATACATCTTGCTGCGATGGCTCATCTCCATTACGGACATACCAGTATCGCCGTAGCAAACCAGGTCCTTCTGGGCTTTTTCGAGCACAGGCAGAGCCAGCTGGGAAGGTCCCGGAGAAAAGTTATAAACGCGTTCCATAATTCATCCTCCTTACTAACTGGGACATTTTTGTCCCACAGGGTTATTTTTCAACCACATGATGTAGTATGCCATATATTGTCCAAAATTGCAACACTAAATGCACTCCAAATACAAAAGCCATGCCAAATGGCATGACTTTGTTTTGCTTTTAAACTGTCAGGCTTGCAGAACTGTCAATATACCTTCATTAACCTTGAACTCCACATGCCTGCCGCCAAATTCAAACGCGTATACCCTTTCCGGATCATCCTGGTACGCCGGCCGAGGATCCTGTTCCAGCACCGCTTTGAGTGCTTCCAGTTCCTCCTCGCCCATTCTTTTTGCGATCTCTTCCGGAACATCAACCTTCACCGTTCGCTTTTCGGTTCGGTCCGTAAATCCGCCTGTCGCTTCCGGCCGGCAGTCCGCATAGGGCAGATACGGTTTGATATCGTAGATCGGGGTCCTGTTCATCAGATCCGCCCCTGCCACTTTCAGCACAGTTCCCTCGTTGCTCTTTTCCACGCCAACCAGCTTGACGCAGCTGAGGCCGATAGCATTGGGCCGGTACGGAGACCGCGTCGCGAACACGCCTACCCGCTGGTTTCCGCCCAGACGGGGCGGGCGGACAGTGGGAGACCATTCTTCCCTCTCCGCCCGGTCAAACGCCCAGATCAGCCACAGATGGGAATACTCTTCGATGCCTCTCAGGGCCTCGGCCACCCGGTATTCCGGTTCAAACACGATCGTGGACACAACCTGCTCCACCAACCCGCTCTGCCTCGGTACTCCGAATTTCCCGTCGTATGCGTTACGGATTCTGGCAATAATCTTCATGTCACATCACAACAGTGATCTCGTTTTCCGCCTTCAGCTCATTCTCAAGAATCAGACCCGCAGGCTGCTCAACGCCGTTCAGGACAATCTTCGTGGGATTTCCCTCTTTATGCGCCGCGTTATCCACCTTGATATGCAGCTTCTTCCCGCGGAAGACCTTCTCCATCGCAAATCCGTCCCATGCGCTCGGAATCGCGGGGCAGATCTCAATGCCCTTTGTTGTCGGCCGCAGGCCCAGGATGCCTTCCACACAACCGACCATGACCGTGCTGGCGGTACCCGTCAGCCAGTGTACATGGCTCCGTCCGGCAAAGGGACTTTCATGACCTTCAATGAACTGTCCGTGGACATAAGGTTCGATCACCCGGCGGTCCGCATCGTCGTTGAAGGAAGCGGGGCTGCTTTCTTCGTAATACTTGAATGCCTGGTTTCCGTGTCCGCACAGCGCTTCCGCCAGGATTGCCCAACCCTGGGGCTGGCAGAAGATACCGCCGTTCTCCTTCGTTCCGGGATTGAACAGCCTCATCCGTGCGCCTTCAAAGTATTCGTACCGGTAGCTCGGCTGCATCAGTTCCAGGCCGTACGGCGTGTTCAGTTTCTCATTAGCGGTTTTCAGGATCTTCTCCGCCTGCTCCGGTGTGGCGGCGCGGCTGATCACGGCCCAGCTCTGGGGAT
>CACZQT010000475.1 GCA_902783295.1 uncultured Lachnospiraceae bacterium | reverse complement strand
TCAAACTCGTAAAGCGTGTCCTCGGATGCTTCTTCATCAGCTTCCTCTTCGGTTTCAGCTTCCGGAACTTCCGTGGATTCGGGCTCCGCTGCGGACTCTTCTTCCGGAACTTCCTCTGTTTCGGGTTCTGTTTCAGGTTCTTCTTCGGGAACTTCTACAGTTTCGGGCTCCGCTGCAGACTCTTCTTCCGTTACTTTCACAGTTTCGGGCTCCGCTATGGGCTCTTCTTCCGGAATTTCCGCAGTTTCAGGTTCCGCTTCAGGCTCTTCTTCCGGAGCTTCCTCTGTTTCGGGCTCCGCTACGGGTTCTTCTTCCGGAACTTCCTCTGTTTCGGGTTCCGCTTCAGGTGCTTCTTCCGAAACTTCCATGAGTTCAGACTCCGCTACGGGTTCTTCTTCCGGAACTTCCACGGGTTCGGACTCCGTTTCAGGTTCTTCTTCGGCCATTATGGATTCCACTTCGGTTTCAGGAACAGATTCCTGCTCTGCCGCAAAGATTTCCGTTGCTGCGTCCTTGGCATATACCGTCGGGAACGAACACAGCAGCATGACCAGAACCAGCAGCACTGCCAACAGTGCATTTCCTTTGTAATTTCTGCGCATGGCCTGTTCCCTCCTTTCGTTTCCGTCCGGGTGTCTTTCCTTCCACCCGGCGCGTTCTTGTCTTCAATCATTTATACGTGCGTTTCGTCAATATGGCAGTTGATCTTTACTGATCGGGTTTTCTGCTCATTTGACCCGCCGGTCACGATGATCCCTCACCGTAATGAAAGCATATCATCAGCCGAAAACAGAATACAGGACCGTCTCCGAAAGATATGAAGGGTTATTTTTCCTCCTGCGAAAAATAAATCCTGTCAGGCGGTGCTGCCGGCGCTTGTCAATTATCCGGAATACAGGTATAATCAAAAACAAACAACTGACAAACCAATACCCGGACGCAAAGACAGGCTGTTCAGACCATCAGGAATATGGACTTTGAGCGTCCGGGTAGTTCACAATCATACCGGGTGACAGAAATATGCTGAGAAAGACAGGAATACCATGGCGACTGTTAAGCCTTATGCTGGCAGTCTTTCTGGTTTTACCTTCCCGCGTCGCTGCGGAGGTGCCGCAGGAGGAAGAGGAAGAAGAGTATTCGTGGTATTCAGTCTATGTGAGTGATCCGGACGGGAACGGCGGAGGAAAGCCTGTTGTGCTGCAATATACCGCGGAGCCTGAACTTCCTGCGAACGGGAAATACAGCTGGTATTCCTGTGATGAAGAAGGAGCAAAAGAGGAGCTTCTGTCTGTCACTGATGAACCTTGGTTTGAAACGGAAGGATTCAGTAAAAAACAGATCCGGTATTATCTGTGTGAACTGAATACAGACGGACCGGAATACTACGATAGTGAATTGTATGCGGTAGGCCTGACCGGGCTGCCGCTGATTCGGATTACAACGGAAAACGGAGAAAAGATCACGTCTGTTGATGACTATATCCCGGGAACGATCACGGTTCTGGATGAGGAGACCGTTCTGGAACAGCCGATCAACGTCAAGGGAAGGGGCAATGCTACTTTTTTCTATCCGAAGAAGCCGTACACGGTAAAACTGGAAGAAAAGGCTGGCCTTTTGGGAATGGGAAAAGCAAAGAAATGGGCTCTGCTGGCAGGTTACTGTGACAAGACCCTGTTGCGTGTGGCGGTGGGTTTTCAAACCAGCGAACTGCTGGACCTGGCCTATACACCGGATTACCGGTACGTAGATCTGGTGATTAACGGCCAGTATCTGGGCAACTATATTCTGGCTGAGACTGTGAAGGAAGAAGCGAAACAGCTGGATATCGGTGAGGACGGTTATCTGGTGGAGGAGACCCAGTACGGAACGGACGATCCGATCTTTTTCACGGAGATGAGAAGCCTGCGCTACCGTTTCCGGTATCCGGACGGGGAAAAAGTCACCACGGAAATTATGGAGAGCGTAACGGCGGAGATCAACAAAATGGAACAGGCCCTCCTCAACCTGGATGCGGAAGCGGATATACCCGGGCAGGTTGATACCGATTCCTGGGTCAACTGGTTCCTGGTCCAGAACATTCTCGCCAATATGGATACGAACCGGTACTATTACCGGATCGACAGCGATTCAAAGATCTGTATGGGGCCGGTATGGGATTTTGAATGGTCTCTGGGGATTGGATGGTATAACGGGGACAGGCCTTGTCCGGACCACTCGATTACGATCAACACAGCCTACCTGCGGAAGCTGCTGGAGAACACGGCATTCCGGCAAAGACTGAAAGAAAGATGGAACGAGATCTATCCTGACATTACGGAGAAACTGACCGGGTTTATGGACGAAACCGCCCGGGTCATCGAATACTCCAGACGGCTGAATTTTTACCGGTGGTGGATTCTGGACCGGAAAATTGCCGCGGGCGGGATTCCGATGGGATCCTACGAGGCAGAAGTTGAGTGTGATGAAACTTATCTCCGGGAGCATGTCCGATGGCTGAATGATGAGATTACCGGTATGGAATAAATGAAAAGCCGGACAGCTGATGCTGCCCGGCGAAATACACTTCTTATGATTCAGTTCCGGATTACATCATAGGATCGGAGGCTGTTTCCGCGCTGAGCGTTTGTTTTAGGCGAGCTGTTTTGTTCCTGGCACCTGTATATATGCAGTCCATCGGCCGGGTGGCATTAAACAAATAAAAACCGAAATAATTCTCCAAAAACAGAAGACCGCGCCATGGAGGCGCGGCTTTACTGACAGTATCAATCATACGATATCGGGGATGATCCGGAGCAGTGTCCAGTCCGCCATTTCAATTGTGCCTTCATACTCGTTGTACCTGGGATTGGCGATGACGATAATCGCGCCGTTCGGAGGACAGTCATTGCCCATGAAGTTGATAACCATGCTGTCTTCACCGGTTCCGGAAAACAGGTTGATCGTGCCGGTATCATCTGCCGCGACAGCGAGAACCGGATTCAGAATCTGGGTGATCTTCAGCAGCAGCATACAGTCGCCGCATTCTCCTTTGGCGTCCAGCCATTCCTGGATCGAGACGAATTTAGGCGCTTCCTCAGCCTGCGTGAAGCATGAAAGTGACGCGAGGACGAGAACAATGGAAAGTGCCAGTGCGATGCTTTTTTTCATGGAGGGTCTGCTCCTTTCATCTGTGTTTGTCTGCTATGGATCATGTTACCTGATAAACATGTTAGTTTCAACTGTTTATATTTTCCAGTTGCTGAATCGGATGGCGTTTCCTGCTTTTTTGCGGCTGGTAAAAACAAGAACGCTGTACCCGCCGGGAATACAGCGTTTATATTGCGGAGAAGCCGGGAACTGAATTGCCGCCATCCGGGCAGCTTGTCTGCGCCGGACGGGGCAGGCCACTCTTGACTTAAAGCATACTCTAGGGTTTATAATCAGATTACTTCAGAAATCGAATAAAAAAGGAAGCTGTGATCATATGAAACAGTTCCAGACAGCCTATTGCGGCGAGGCGGCTTTTCGTGCAGCGGTATCCGAATGGACTGCCCGGCAGGAAGCCGGGCCGGTGCTGATTCATTTGTTTTCGGACGGGGCGAAGGAAAGCGAGATCGCGGAGGCCCGTGCGGTAATCGAAGAAATGATGCCGGAAGCCGTGTATGTGGGATCATCCGCCTCCGGCTGCATCTGTGACGGCAGCGTATCCACCGAGCGGTTTGTGATCTCCTGTACTGTTTTTGAGAAACCGGACAGCTTTGTGCGCCCGTACCTTTTTACGATGGAAGAGGGAGATATTTCCTCTTTTCGCGACGGCCTGCGGAAATGCGTGGCGGACCTGCGGGGCGTGAAGGGCATTGAGGTGATCACCACCATCGATACTGTTCCCATCCGGGAGGTATGCCGGATCATTCAGCAGGAAATCCCGGAAGAGGTTCCTGTGTGGGGCGGCGGCGCATTCGGAGACAACGCGTTCAGCGCTTTTCTGTTCACAAAAGGCGAACCTCTTCACACAGCCGGTATCCTGATGACCTTCATCGGCGGATCTGATTTCCATGTCCGCTACGCCTATGTCAGCGGATGGAAACCACTGGGTTATCCGATGAAAGTAACCCGGGCCAGCGGCTATGTGGTACACGAACTGGACGGCAACCCGGCCTATCAGATCTACCAGCATTACCTGAAGATTCCCAACGATGATCATATCTT
>CACZQT010000474.1 GCA_902783295.1 uncultured Lachnospiraceae bacterium | reverse complement strand
ATTTTCCACATGGGTACCGCCGCAAAGTTCGGTAGAGAAATCACCCATGCGTACTACGCGGACTTCATCTCCGTATTTTTCACCGAAAAGAGCCATGGCGCCGGTCGCGCGGGCTTCATCGAGGGACATCACCTGGGTGACAACCGGGAGACCTTCCCGGATCTTTTCGTTGACCAGAGTTTCAACCTTGTAGATTTCTTCCGGCGTCATAGCCTGGAAATGGCTGAAGTCGAAACGCAGACGTTCTGAATCATTGTCAGAACCAGACTGGTTCACATGATTGCCCAGTACCTGGCGGAGAGCAGCCTGCAGAAGATGAGTGGCACTGTGGTTCCGGCAGGTGGCTGCCCGGTTGGCTTCATCAATCGTCAGAACAGCCGTGTCTCCCACTTTCAGTACGCCGCTCTTAACGACGCCGACATGGCCGATTTTTCCGCCCTTTAGGTGAATGGCTTCACTGACCTCAAAAAGGGTACCGTCCGGAAGGGTAATTGTACCGAAATCTCCGTGCTGGCCGCCCATGGTGGCGTAAAAAGGACTTTCCTCGGTAATCACGGTTCCGAACTGGCCGTCCGACAGAGCCTCTACAACATCCTCTTCCGTTGTCAGAGCGCTGATCTTCGATTCCGCACGATGGTGGTCATAACCCACGAAGAGGGTGGTCAGGGAAGGATCCAGCTGGCTGTAAACGTTCTCGGCTTCACCCATGTAGTTGGTTGTTTTTCTGGCTTTGCGGGCGGTTTCACGCTGGTTCTCCATAGCAGCGCGGAAGGCTTCCTCTTCTACGTCCATTCCGTCCTCAGCCAGGATTTCTTTCGTGAGATCCAGCGGGAATCCGTAGGTATCATACAGCTTGAAAGCATGTTCACCGGCCAGGGTTTTCCGGCCGGCAGCCTTTGCTTCCCCTGTCAGCTGGGCCAGGATTTCCAGACCGGAATCGATCAGTTTGCTGAATTTTTCTTCTTCCTGGCTGATAACCTTCGTAATGAATTCTTTCCGTTCTTCCAGTTCCGGATACCCGTCGCGGCTTCCTTCAATTACGGAAAGAGAAAGCTTTGTCAGGAAGCCGTCTTCCATTCCGAGCATACGGCCGTGGCGGGCAGCCCGGCGGAGAAGCCGGCGGAGCACATAACCGCGGCCTTCGTTGCTGGGCATGATGCCGTCCGAAACCATGAAGGTGACGGAACGGATGTGGTCCACGATCACGCGGACGGAAACGTCCTTGCGGGGATCCGTTTCATAATCGTACTTCGCCATCCGGCAGACTTCATCCAGAAGGGCTTTAAAGGTATCGATGGAGAAAACAGTATCCACGTCCTGAACCACAACGGCCAGACGTTCCAGACCCATACCGGTATCGATATTTTTGTTTTCCAGCTCGGTATAATTCCCCTTGCCGTCCCCGTCAAACTGGGTGAAAACGTTGTTCCAGATTTCCATATAACGGTCGCAGTCACAGCCGACCGTGCAGGTGGGCTTGCCGCAGCCGTATTTTTCACCGCGGTCGTAATAGATTTCGGAGCAGGGACCGCAGGGACCGGCGCCGTGCTCCCAGAAGTTATCCTCCTTGCCGAAGCGGAAAATCCGGTTGGCGGGGATCTTCATCTTCTTATTCCAGATATCAAAGGCTTCGTCGTCATCCTGGTATACGGAAGGATACAGGCGGTCCGGATCCAGTCCCACTACTTCCGTCAGGAACTCCCAGGACCATGCCAGAGATTCTTCTTTGAAATAATCACCGAAGGAGAAGTTCCCAAGCATTTCAAAGAAGGTCAGGTGACGGGCAGTAATGCCTACGTTCTCGATATCACCGGTCCGGATGCACTTCTGGCAGGTAGCCATGCGAGTGCGGGGAGGGATCTCCTGCCCGGTGAAATACGGCTTTAAGGGAGCCATGCCGGCCGGGATCAGAAGGACACTGTTGTCATTGTGGGGTACCAGGGAATAGCTGCTTTTGCAGAGATGGCCCTTGGTCTCAAAGAAATCCAGGAACATCTGACGCAGCTCGTTTACGCCGTATTTCTTCACGTTTCTTGCCTCCAGAAAAGGATTTTTATCCGGCGGCTCCGCTTTCATAAAGAAAGATGAGGAGCCGGTGCCAGAGCACTATAGATAACCTATAGCTGCATATATCAGTAAACAAAACTCTTTGCATTGTAGCATAACAGGTATTTCATTGCAAGAGCCGCACTGTCCGAATTCATGTGAATTCTTCACGGTGCTCCGGGATCTTCCGGCAGATTTCCGCTGTCGGCTGCAGTCGTAGCCAGCTGGTCACAGCGTTCGTTTAAGGGATGGCCTGCATGGCCTTTCACCCAGTGAAAATGTACTTCGTGAGGATTCATGGCAGCTAAAAGACGCATCCAGAGATCCTGGTTTTTCACGGGCTGTTTTCCGCCTGCGGTGCGCCATCCTGATTTAAGCCAGTTTTCAATCCAGTGCTGGTTAAAAGCATTGACCAGATAGGCGGAGTCTGAGAAAACGTCTACTTCACAGGGGCGAATGAGGGCTTCCAGCCCTGTAATAACTCCCATAAGCTCCATGCGGTTGTTCGTAGTCCTCGCGAATCCTCCGGAGAACTCCCTTTCATGCAGGGTCCCATTTGCATCAGTGTACTGTAAAATGGCGGCATAACCGCCGGGGCCGTCCGGGTTTCCCCGGGCAGCCCCGTCTGTAAAGAGATTCACTTTCATATAATTCTTCACCTGAAATATGCGTTTTGCCTGTTTTCCGGTTTTCCGGGAAAAAGCTTTCCGCTTTTACGCCGGGGTCCGGTATTTCACGGATGAATTACGCAAGTTCCAGCGCAATCTCCATCATTTCATGGAAGGAATTCTGCCGTTCTTCTGCTGACAGGGATTCGCCGGTATAAATATGATCGGAAATCGTAAAGATGCCAAGAGCTTTTTTGCCGGCCCGGGCCGCGTTCATATACAGAGCGGCGGATTCCATCTCTACACAGCAGACGCCCATCTTCTTCCAGGCATCGTTGGTGCCGGCATCGTCGTTGTAGAAAATATCCGAGGAAAGAACATTTCCTACAACAACATGGCTGCCTCTCTTCTCGGCGATTTCCACGGCTTTCCGCAGAAGACCGAAATCCGCGATGGGTGCGAAAGTGCCGGGAAGGTTAAACTGGACCGCATAATTGGAGTTGGTACAGGCGCCCATTCCGATGACAACATCCCGTACTTTCACATCATCCGACAGAGCACCTGCGGAACCGATCCGGATGATCGTATCCACATCGTAGAAATGATAGAATTCATAAGAATACAGACCGATGGAAGGAATACCCATTCCACTTCCCATAACGGATACCGGTCTGCCATGATAGGTGCCGGTATAGCCGAGCATGTTCCGTACGGTGTTGATGCACACAGGGTTTTCAAGGTACTTTTCGGCAATAAACTTGGCGCGGAGAGGATCACCGGGCATCAGGACCGTTTTTGCGATTTCTCCGGGCTGTGCGGCATTATGGGGAGTTGACATATGGGGGTTCCTCCTTTCAAAGTTTCCATGCGATTTTGGGATTCTCAGCAACTTTATCACGGGTCATCAGATTAATGACGCCTTCTCTTGCCGGCATGCCGTCGAAGAGAATCGCATTCACGACTTTTACGATAGGCATTTCCACATGATATTTATCTGCGAGGGCTTTAGCTGCTTTCGCGGAATAGACACCTTCCACGACCTGGTTAACTTCCTTCATGGCTTCATCCATAGACTTGCCCTGACCGATCAGAATACCGGCACGGCGGTTGCGGCTGTGCATACTGGCACAGGTCACGATCAGGTCACCGATGCCTGAAAGCCCGTAGAGGGTTTCTGCCCTGGCGCCCATGGCCAGGCCAAGGCGGGAAATTTCCGCCATGCCTCGTGTAATCAGAGCAGCTTTGGTATTGTCCCCGTAGCCAAGGCCATCAGCGATGCCGGCTGCCAGGGCGATGACATTCTTCAGGGCGCCGCCCAGTTCCACACCAAGCACGTCCGGGCTGGTGTATACACGGAAAACGGGACTCATGAAGATCTCCTGCAGCCATTCTGCGGTTTTCTGGTTTTCAGCTGCAATGGTCACAGAAGTGGGGATACCCCGGCTGACTTCTTCTGCATGGCTCGGCCCGGAAAGGACACAGACCTCTGCCTGGGGGATTTCTTCGCTGATCTGCTGTGTCAGCACGGCAAGGGTATCTTCTTCAATTCCCTTGGCTACATTGACAATGATCTGTCCTTCTCTTACCAGGGGAGAAGCCAGACGGGCCGTGCGGCGCGTAAAAACAGAGGCAACTGCCATGACAATGAGATCCGCTTCCTTCAGGGCTTCTTCCAGGTTTTTCGTAAAACGGATTCTGTCGGAAATCAAAGCGCCGGGCAGATTGATATGCTGATGCGTAGAAGAAAGCATGTCAATCTCCTTCGGAACCGCAGACCATACAGTTACTTCATGGCCGTTGGAATCCAGAAGGATGGCAATGCCCATTCCCCAGGTACCGGCGCCGAGAACAGTTATTTTACTCATATCGGAAAATTTCCTCCGTGCAAAACGTTTTGTTGTTGTACAGGCTGCAGATTCTTCTTACAGAGACCGCAAAAACCTGTCCGGGTTTTTTAGAAAATCTTATTTTCCGTACCTTCCTTCAGCCGCTTTATATTCCCGCGGTGCATCCAGGTACCAAGCAGAGCCAGCGCAAGAGTTACCAGGCAGGATTCCAGGAAATGACTGCTCCCGCTTACTTTCAGAAGGCCGGCGGCTCCGAACAGACACCAGAGCAGGAAGGCGGACGTAATGCCTACTATGGATCCCAGGGATACATAGTGGGAAAGATAAACCGTCAGGGCAAACAAAGCCAGGGCAATGCAGGCTACGCGCCAGTCCGCTGCCAGAAAAACAGCGCCGGTAACAGCAATCCCCTTGCCGCCCTTGAAGTTCAGGTAAAACGGAAAGTTATGTCCCAGGGCTGTTCCCAGGCCGGCATACAGAGTGAGAAGCTGCCGGAAAGCAGGTTCCTGCCCTCTTCCGAAAAGAAGCAGGGATACAAGAATCGCCAGCCACGCTTTGCAGAGATCTCCGGCGAAAACGAGGAGTCCGGCCTTCTTGCCCATGACACGAAGGGCGTTGGTGGCGCCGGAATTGCCGCTTCCTTTCTGCCGGATATCAATCCCGTTCAGCTTTCCGACAAGAACGCCGGTTTCAAACAGACCGAAAACATAACCGATTACTATGCAGAAGACGCGTACCATATCAACTGTCCTTTTCTTTCCGTTCCCGGATCAGGAACCGGAGCGCGGTACCACGGAAGCCGAATGCTTCGCGGATTCTGTTTTCCAGATACCTGACGTAGGAGAAATGCAAGAGTTCTTTGTCATTCACAAATACCACAAAAGTGGGCGGTTTGACCGAAACCTGTGTGGTATAGAAAATTTTCAGACGTTTCCCTTTGTCTGAAGGGGGCTGCTGAAGGGCTACAGCCTCTGCTACTATTTCGTTCAATACGCCGGTAGCAATCCGCATCGACTGATTGGCGAGGATGACATCGATATATTCGAACAGCTTACCGATGCGCTGGCCGGTTTCTGCCGAGATGAAAAGGATTTCGGCATAAGGCATGAAGGAAAGGACCTGACGGATGTTATCCGTATGTTCCTTCATGGTGTGGTCATCTTTGGCTACAAGGTCCCATTTATTGACGACAATCAGAACGCCTTTGCCGCGGTCGTGGGCAATACCTGCAATTTTGGCATCCTGCTCCGTGACGCCCTCAGAGGCGTCAATTACGATCAGCGCCAGATCAGCCCGCTCTACGGCAGAAACTGCGCGGATGATGCTGAAACGTTCAATTTCTTCTTTGATTTTGTTTTTCCTGCGAATACCGGCTGTGTCGATCAGGACATATTCACGTTTGTGATATCGGACCACAGAGTCAATGGCATCTCTCGTAGTACCGGCCACGTCTGAAACAATGACACGGTTTTCCCCGAGAAGACGGTTGACGATAGACGATTTGCCTACATTAGGCTTTCCGATGATGGCGATTTTAGGCCGTTCGTCCGCTTCTTCCTCGTCATTTCCGGCCTGAAAATGCTCTACGACCTTGTCCAGAAGGTCTCCGAGGCCCAGACGGGACGCAGACGAAATCGGAACAGGATCCCCCATTCCCAGGCTGTAGAATTCATAAACATCCGGCATGAATTTCTCAAACGAATCCACTTTGTTGACGGCCAGCACCACAGGTTTGCCGGAACGGCGGAGAATATCCGCGACTTTGTCATCTGCGTCCTGCAGACCCTGGCGTACATCTGTCAGGAAAATGATGACGTCCGCCGTCTGTATGGCGATTTCTGCCTGCTCGCGCATCTGACTTAAAATGATATCTTTCGATTCCGGTTCAATACCGCCGGTATCGATCAGTGTAAAACTGTAGTTCAGCCATGTGCAGTCCGCATAGATACGGTCCCGGGTAACGCCGGGCGTATCCTGTACAATGGAGATCATCTCCCCTGCCAGAACATTGAACAGGGTGGATTTTCCCACGTTCGGCCTGCCGACAATGGCAACAATTGGTTTGCTCATATTTCCACTCCTTCCGGCTCATACGGGCGGTAAGGTTTATGTTCGTTTTCTTCTCCAAGACAGGCTGCCAGAAGACTGTCCCCTCCCTGGCCGACAATACGGACCGGAGTTTTCAGAATCTCTTCCAGGCCGGAAACGGTCATATCATCCAGAAAAACAGATTCTCCGCTGCGCAGCATATTGAGCGGCAGGAGGAGTTCTTCCCCCAGCGGAACATTCTGCAGCTGGGCGGCAAGATCCTGGCCGGTCAGGAGGCCTGAGACCGTAATCTGTTCGCCGAAGAAATCATTGCGGATCCGGTAAACATGAATGTTAACCTGCGGGAATTTCCTGCGGAGATCTTCTGCCATCTTCTGCAGGAAGGGAGCCGCCAGCAGACCGGCGGCAGCAGAGACAGTTCTTTTCCTGTTATCTCCTTCCCGTTCTGCAAGGGCTGCAGAGAATTCAGTCATCAGAAGCCGTACCATGCCTACACCGTTTTCCAGCTGAATATAGCCGTCATAACGGTCTTCTTCCGGCAGTTCCCGCCCGGCAGTAATATAGAATTCATCGCTGGCATGGATAAAGTGCAGTCCGTATTTCCGGAAAAAAACTTTCTGCCAGGCTTCCACGATATCTATGGTGCGCGACGCAATTTCCCTGTCAACAGGCTGCAGAGCCGCCAGGCCGTCCCGGAAACGGGTCAGGCCGACAGGGACTACAGAAACGCTCCGCATAACAGGCGCGTATTTCCCAAGTTCCCGGATGGTAAACTCCAGTTCGTCCCCGTCATTATAACCGGGACAGAGAACAATCTGGCCGTTCATCTCCGTATCCGCTTCATACAGCCGGTCGATTTTTTTCAGGGCTTTTCCGGCGAAACGGTTGTTCAGCATGCGGCAGCGGAGTTCCGGATTCATGGTATGAACAGAAATGTTGATCGGCGCCAGATGAAAACGGATAATCCTTTCTATATCCGCGTCGCTCATATTGGTCAGGGTAACATAATTGCCCTGAAGGAAGGAAAGCCTGGAATCATCGTCCTTAAAATACAGGGTCTCCCGCATGCCTTTCGGCATCTGGTCTATGAAGCAGAAAATGCATTTGTTGCTGCAGGACCGGTACTCGTCCATGAGACCGTTTTCAAAACGAAGCCCCAGATCCTCCGATTCCTCCTTCTCTACTTCGAACAGAATTTCTCCCTCTCTGGTACGCACCAGAAGTTCCAGATATTCGGTCTGGCAGAGAAAATCGTAATCAAAAATATCTTCCAGGGACTGTCCGTCAATGGCCAGAAGCACGTCACCGGGACGGATTTCCAGCTCCTCGGCAATGGAACCGGGAAGCACCTGAGAGATTCGGTGTTCCTTTTTCTTCCTCATGATGCTCCCTTAAAACTTCCCGCCGTGGCCGGAAAAACCTCCGGAATGGCTGCTGCCTCCGCCGCCGCTGCTGTTATTGCGTTCGATATGCCGGGTCACGGTGGAACGCCGCAGGAAGCGGTCCTGACGGGAGGTGATGCGGGCACTCCCCGGAACGGCATACTGGTCGGCGTTGACAGCTTCCGTGGCAGATTTCATACCGGCAAGGAAGATACCGCAGACAACAAGGGCCAGAACAGTACCTGCGATAAAACCTATCAGCAGGGTCATCCTTTTCTTAGCGGCAATTCTGGCAGGGTCTGTATCTTCATCCAGGATCGTACCCTCACTGGCCATTTTCAGAATGGTTCCGCAGCGGTCAAGATAATCGGAAAAGCCGCCGGACCAGTCGTTCTTTTTGAAGTTGTCCAGGAAATATGCATCCAGGCTTTCCGAACCGTAATCCGTGAAAGCAGGGTTTCCGGTATCCGGATAATAGACGACATAATAGTCCCTTTCGGACATGGAGAGAAGGAGCATAATACCGCAGCGCTTTTCCCCGATTCCAAGCTGCAGATCGTTATAGATGGTGATGCACGCCTGCATGATACTGTTCGGATTGTACAGCTCATAATTGTTCACAGTGACGAGGTAGCAGCCATACTGATAATTATCTGCCAGCTGGGCTGCCTTCGTCTGCAGACTCTGAGCCTCCGACGAACTGAGAAGGCCGGCCGTGTCCCAGACAAACAGAGAAGCGGGGTTCTCAGTGCTGCCGGCAATAGACTCCATCTTTCTGGGAATTCCCTGATCGGAACCGACTGCCAGAGCCGGTCCGGAAAGAATGAGGGTCAGGAAAAACAGGGCTGCCAGGAAAACCGGAATTCTTTTTTTCATACCGCACCCCCTTACAGTAACATCGAAATGACCGCAGCGATCAGCATGGCTCCGGCAAATATTCCGCCCGCCCATCCGGCCAGGCGCGCCTTGGAAACAGGCAGGTCGCCTACGATCTTCCCGGTCTGTCCGTTCATGGCGAACAGATAGTCATTTCCGTTCCAGTGGGTATTCAGCATCCAGACCGGCAGCAGAGCATAGCTGACCTTACCCTGCCGGATCGACAGGCTCTGGCGCTGCGGCGTGCAGGTCTGATATCCGGATACGGATGAATGCAGCTCATGAAGCAGGGTCTCTTTCATTCTTTTTTCGATACGAGGAATATTCTCCTTAGCCGATACGTCGTATTTATTGGCCAGATATCCGGGCAGATACGCGGTGGAGAATTCCTTCAGTTCTTCATAACGGAAGGGCTCAATGGCATCCATATGGCCGTCCGGCATTTTAGTTGCACCGTCCGCGGGAACTCTGGAAAAGGCCAGCCTGCCCTCGCGGTATACGTTGAAATGATCCGTATCCGTATATTCCGTATCGCCCCGTCGGTAGGTATGCGTACGTGTAGCATGGAAGGTGATGTTTCCCTCCGCTACACCGTCAAACAGCCAGAAGGGAACATAGATTCCGCGAATCTCCTTGATATGGTTCTCCCGGGAAAATACCTTCGGAAGCAGGGGCTTTCCGCGATAATGCCTGCGGAGAGCATCTTCTGCAGCTTTCTGATCCAGCTTGAAAGGGATGATATAATCCGGCTTCAGGGTGCCGGAAAACTGGCCTGGAATAATGGAAGGATTGTTGCAGTAAGGGCAGCGCGTAGCTCCTGT
>CACZQT010000473.1 GCA_902783295.1 uncultured Lachnospiraceae bacterium | reverse complement strand
GCCTTCCCGGAACAGTTCCAGAATCTTCCGCCATTTCACATGCTTCAGCGAGAACCGGAACACACATTTTTTGCTCAGGAAATACGCGCCTGTGATAATAATCGCCGCATAGTAGCTCAGGGAGGAGGCAAGCCCCATGCCGAACATTGGCCCCAGGCCGAACAGACCGTTCCTGCACACCAGTACATTCACCAGATCCAGGGCGATATCCGCCGCCGTCATGCTCAGCACACCAATGATCAGCAGGTTTCCCTGTCCGGCCATCTGCAGAAAGGGTACCAGCACCAGTGCGCCCATGGAGCCGGGTGCGCCGATACTGAAGCCCCGGAGATACCCTTTGGTCATTTCAAACAGATTCCCGGCATTTCCCGCGCCCATGGCACGCGCCAGGAAAGATGCAAACACCAGCACCACAGCCGCGAACAGTACCGAAACAACCGCTGCCACAGCGACCGCCGAGGAGTAGCCCCTGTTGGTCTCTTCCTTCGAGCCGGAGCCCAGGGATTTTCCGCAGGCCACCTGTACCCCGGCGGAAAGAAGCGTTCCGATCGCTCCGATGGAAAGCAAAAGCGGATTGGCCAGCTGGTAGGCCGCCATCGCTTCTTCCGGCAGATACCGGCCGATGACCACTATATCAATCAATAAACACAGAGAAACTGCCAGCGCAGAAAAAATCTGCGCTGACAGCATCTGTTTCACCAGTTTCCGGATCATAGAAGATCTCTCACTTTATTTATTTCCCCTTACTGCCAGGGAGCGTATTCCCGTTCAACCCTCAGCAGCTTGCCTTCGGCATTGAAGGTCAGATACGTGTTGTCCACAGCAAAACCGGTGGTTTCTTCGGTTGCAAGCATGGTTTTAAACTCTTCCGCGGTATGCTGTTTCGGCTCTTCCAGCGCTTCACCGGTAGCCGGATCAATCCCGTCTTCAAAGGTCACATCGTCCGGAATCGCCACGGTCACTTCCCCAAAGGGCTCCAGATATTCATAACCGCTGACATACAGGTGATACTGATCGCCGTATTTGATCAGTTCATCACCCTCATTGATGACCAGGGTGCCGTCTTCCAGCTTCTCGATCTTCTCGACAGTTTCGCTGAACTGACCGACCGTCAGGGTGTCGCCTTCCTTCAGGGCTTCCACAACGGCAGCCTCCAGCGGCACGCCATGCTTGAGTTCTGCTTTCACTGTGCCGGCTTCCGCATCATAGTCGCTCAGGTCTGCCAGCCAGCGTCCCTCGGGAGCCAGCCCCGCTTCGCTGATCGATCCGGCGGGCACAAAGTCCATTTCAGTCAGGAACTCCACGCACATATCGATCCATTCCTGCTTCAGTTCCTTGTCTTCCGCTGTTTCAGGCATCACCATGACGCATTCCACAAAGTAGCCCTTATAGATGCTCAGGAAATCCAGATAATCAATCCCGTTGTCCGTCTCCCGCACAATCATCATGCGGGTGCCCAGTCCGGTATCCCCGTAAGTGATTTCCACGGTAGGATCCACGTCAGTGAAGGTTTTTTCCAGTACGGCAAAGGCTTCGTCATCCAGATCGTTCATCCGGTCCACTTTTGCGTATGCTTCGTCATACGCGACAGACAGCTGCAGAACCGGCTTGTTGGGATCCTCGGAAGTTACGATGGCAATCATCTGATCGCTGGTGGACTTGACCGGCCGGATGGAATAGCCATCGGGCAGCCTGCACTGCAGGGAGAAAGCTCCGTTGATATCGATCACGCCCAGGTCCGTCTTGCCGTTCTCCACGACCGTGGGGTTCAGCGGCTTCTCCGCGGTTTTCTCGCCGGGTTCGCCCGCAAATGCCTTGTTCAGGTAACCCACGTCTCCGGTCTGCTCATTTTTCACCATCAGCCAGTTCGGGGTTTCCTTGAGCACGGTCAGCGCCTGCTTGGCAGGATAATTGGCCATCGGCGGTGCGCTCTTGCTGGGTGCCCAGCGCAGGAACACAAATCCGGTCACGCGGGTGGGTTTCGTCACGATCTCATAGGCCTCAACTGTTTTGGCTCCGTTGAATTCCTCGGTGATCTCCTCAAAAGGATCCGCCGACACCGCCACTTCTTCGGCCATCGCTGACGGGATCAGCATCGCAGCAGCGAACAACAGGACCATCAGCAGAGAAATCATCCGTTTTTTCATGGTGTTTTACCTCCTATTATTCTTCTGATTGTCATCTGATATTGATCGTCTTCAACTGCTGCCGGTTCCTCGGAACCCACTTTTCCCAGTCGTTTTCGATCACAAACATCTTAATGCG
>CACZQT010000472.1 GCA_902783295.1 uncultured Lachnospiraceae bacterium | reverse complement strand
ATGCCGGGAGCTCACTCCCATGACGGAAAAAGCCGCCATTCAGGAAGCACAGCGGGAAACCAGCGACGCCGAAATGCGGATTATCGGCAAGGGAAGCCTTTCCTTTGCCGGCGTTAAAGATATCCGCGGTTCACTCATGCGCCTGTCTGTCGGCGGAACACTAAATATACCGGAGCTTCTGGCCATCCAGTCCCTGCTCGAGGCGGCCGGACGCGTGAAGGCATACGGGCGTCGGGAAGACAGGGCGGCAGAGGATTCGCTCGAAGGGTATTTTTCCCTGCTCGAACCTCTCACCCCCCTGAAAAATGAAATCGCCCGCTGCATCCTCTCCGAAGAAGAAATCAGCGATGACGCCAGCCCGGCCCTTTCAAGGATCCGCCGCTCCATCCGCGGCGTGAATATCCGGATCCACGACCAGATCAACTCCCTGGTGGTGAACCACCGGGAATATCTGCAGGACGGGGTGGTGACCATGCGCGACGGCCGTTACTGCATTCCGGTCAAGACCGAATACCGCGCCCAGGTTCCCGGCATCATCCACGACCAGTCCGGCAGCGGCTCCACCTTCTTCGTGGAACCCATGAGCATCGTCAAGCTGAACAACGAGCTCCGGGAACTGGAAGTGGCCGAGCAGAAAGAGATCGATATCATCCTGGCATCCCTCTCCTCCCAGGCTGCGGAGCATCCGGAGGAGATGCGTCAGGATTTCGAAACCCTGACCCACCTGGACTTTGTCTTCGCCAAAGCGCAGCTTTCCCGGAAAATGAAGGGAAGCGAGCCGCTGTTTTCGGACGACCGTTTCCTGCTTATCAAGCAGGGCAGGCATCCGCTGCTGCCGAAGGATAAGGTCGTTCCCATCGATATCCGCCTGGGCAATCCCTTTGACCTGCTGGTCATCACTGGGCCGAACACCGGCGGCAAAACCGTAACCCTGAAAACCGTAGGTCTCTTTACCCTCATGGGGCAGGCAGGCCTGCATATTCCGGCGGAAGGCGGTTCCAAGCTTGGCGTTTTCCAGGAAGTCTATGCGGATATCGGCGACGAACAGAGCATCGAGCAGAGTCTGTCTACCTTTTCCGGACATATGACGAATGTCGTGCGTATCCTGGAGGCAGCGGATAAATACTCCCTGGTTCTCTTCGACGAACTGGGAGCCGGTACGGACCCCGTAGAAGGCGCTGCCCTGGCCATGGCCATCCTGCAGCGGCTGCACCGCCGCAAAATCCGCACGATCGCCACCACACACTACAGCGAGCTGAAGGTCTTCGCCCTTTCCACGCCCGGCGTGGAAAATGCATCCTGTGAATTCGACGTGGCAACCCTCCGCCCGACCTACCGGCTGCTGATCGGCGTTCCGGGCAAGAGCAACGCCTTCGCCATCTCGCGGAAACTCGGACTGATGGAGGATATCATCGAAGAGGCGCAGGCGGCCATCGGCCAGCAGGACGAAGCCCTGGAGGATGTCATCTCCGACCTGGAAAGCCGGAGAACCGCCATGGAAGAGGACCGGAAGGAAGCCGCCAGGCTCCATGCAGAGGTTGCGCAGCTGCAGAAAGAGCTTTCCGAAAAGCAGCAGCGTCTGACCGAGCAGCGGGACGCCTACCTGCGCAAAGCCAGGGAAGAAGCCCGCACCATTCTGCAGGAAGCCAAAACGCAGGCGGACAAGGCCATCCGCAATCTCAACAAGCAGGGCGTCCACGTCACTGGTGAAATCGAGGCTGAGCGGACGGGCTTACGGGAACTTCTGGATGAAAACGAGCGCCTCCTGGCCCCCGGGCAGAAGAGGAAATCCGGCAGCGGAGGACAGGAAGAGTGGAAGCTGGGCGACCGTGTACGCGTCATCTCTCTGAATCTGGAAGGTACCGTCTGTGCTCTCCCGAATGCCAAAGGAGAAGTGACCGTGCAGATGGGAATCCTGCGTTCCACCGTCAGCAAAGATGACCTGGAGAGACTGGAGGATCCCGAAGAGAAAAAAGCCCGGCAGAAAGCCCAGACCGCCGGCATGCATGTATCGCGCGCTTCCAATGTGCGCATGGAACTGAATCTGATCGGCATGACTGTAGATGAAGCCATGCCTGCTCTGGATAAATATCTTGATGAAGCGTACCTGGCACACCTGCCCAGCGTACGGATTATTCACGGACGCGGCACCGGAGCACTCCGCAGTGCCGTGCAGGGCTTCCTCCGCCGCGACAAGACCCGCGTAGCAAATTACCGGGGCGGAGAATACGATGAAGGGGGCACCGGAGTCACCATCGTTACATTTAAATAACCATCCTGACTGCAGTTCACTATGCGCGAAGGCTGGAGAGGAGGTCTCACCGTGGCCAAGCAGAAAGTCCTGATTGTAGATGATGATACAAATATTTCCGAACTGATTTCCCTGTATCTGATCAAGGAATGTTATGAAACCAAATGCGTAGAGGACGGTGAATCCGCCCTGACCACGTTTCATTCTTTCCAGCCCGACATAATCCTGCTGGATCTTATGCTTCCCGGCATGGACGGCTACCAGGTATGCAGGGAAATCCGGCGGGAATCCCAGGTTCCCATCATCATGCTCTCCGCCAAAGGCGAGGTCTTCGACAAAGTACTTGGACTGGAGCTCGGTGCGGATGATTATATCCTGAAGCCCTTCGACTCCAAAGAGCTCGTCGCCCGGGTAAAAGCTGTGCTCCGGCGCTCCTCCCGCCCGGCAGTTCCGGAAGCGGATACCGCCAAGATTGTCCGTCTGCCGGATCTCACCATCAACCTTACGAACTATTCCGTCACCTGCCAGGGCAAATCCCTGGACATGCCCCCGAAGGAGCTGGAACTGCTCTATTTCCTGGCTTCTTCGCCGAATCAGGTCTTTACGCGGGAACAGCTTCTGGATCACATCTGGGGCTATGAATATGT
>CACZQT010000471.1 GCA_902783295.1 uncultured Lachnospiraceae bacterium | reverse complement strand
GATGAACTGGAGAAGCCGAGCGTATCCTTCTCTGAAGCGGATACGCAGCTGAAACTGCTGCCGGAGGGTATGAGCTCTCTTGCCGGTGCACGGACATGGCTGGAGCAGTATGTACGGGACCATGCGCCGCAAATGAACGCAACAGCTGTCAGGAATGCCTGGATCACCATCCGGATGGATATGGATATGCCATCAACGGAAGCAATTCGCAGAATGAAGCGCTTTGCCGATCTGAACTATACGGGTGTACGGAATGTCGGACAGGAAGCCCAGGAGCTGGCCTGGCAGACCAGCAGGATACTGATGCAGCGTCTGCGTGAGAACGCTGTAACGGCCAGATTATCTGATAGAGTACTGAATGAAATTGCCGAAGCATTCCGACAGATCGCTGCGGAAGACGTTCAGCCATCGGGATGCACTTATCCACGCAAGCCACTAAGCCTGAAACTGAAATTCGGCGGCGGAGCTGACGAGTATCTTCGTCAATGCCGGGAAACAGTACTGAAACCAATCCGGACATATATTACTGAAAAGAATGTAACCCTGTTTGCTGCTGAATTGGTTAAAGTCTATGAAAAAGCAGCTGAATGGGTCCGAGGCGTCAGAGGTGAGGATGATCGCTTTTTCCGGCGTGAAACAGCCTTGCAGCTTCTGGCAGACATCCAGAAAGAACTGGATGCCGGTGATGCAGGAGATGCCGTCCGTTTGGCACAGAAGTACAAGAACTATGCAACGGAACTGATGAACCTTCATCCGACGCTTTCCGTGCTGACAGATGGAGCTGTTGGCGTGTTCTTCAATGAGGACGGATCTGTATCGGAAAAAGACTGGCGTGCGTTGGTCCGAAAAGCCGGGAAAAACGTGGAGAAGCGTTTGAGCAGCGGCTTCCGGGGTGATTTCTTCAAAGTTCTCAAGACGGAATTTGCAACAGTAGAGGATCGGGAAAAGTTTTTTAACACATACCTGCAAAGCGGTCCCGGTATGTACAGGAATATGAAGGCTCAAAAAAGCACCGGCACTTCAGTATTGCTGGCTGACGATCGACTGACTGATCAATGGTTTTCCGAGAAAACCATTTATGAAGTACATACGGACAACGCTGAGAACCTGACCCTGTATCCTCTTGGAAACATGGATACAGTGGAATATCTGCAGGACCAAACAGTATATTTTAAAGGGAACAACAGAGGTTCAGCCGGTAATGGCGGTGGTCTGTTTGATGCAATCCCTGTGTCTTCAAAACGTCCTAATCCAACAACGGCATTACCTGACAACCCGTTATTTGGCGGAACGCAACAAACCGGAAAAAACGACGAGGCAGGATCGCCTGGGGAAAGCATAGGGAATGCTTCTCTGAACGGGCTGCGTCTTGAACCGGATGATAAAAATGCATACCGGCTATACTGGGACTGGAACGGAAGCGACGCGACTGCCATGGTGGAAATCTACCAACACGGGGAGAAAGTAGGGAAAGTGTCCGTAATCCCTGTGAAGAGATTTGTTGCCAACGGATACAATATGAATGTGACAGATGATGTCATGGATGGGAAACCACTGCCTGCCGGGACATTGACTGTGACGATCCGAAACGAACGCAACGAAGTTTTTATCGGCCCGGTAGATCTTCAGGGACGCCGGGATGTGATCCGCTACAGGGTCAATAACCGGCAGCTGCAGCTGAAACCAGATAACAGCAGCAGTGTGGACAAGGTTGTACTCAGAACTACAGATACTGATGGACAGGATACTTATTACCCGCTGTACAGATCACAGGACGAGAAGCCGTGGCTCTACAGCGGGATGAGCCTGAGCGACGGACGGATTGTTGAAGATCCTGATAAAGACGGCGGACAGGTCTTCGCGGTACTGGTGGATGATTGATATGATGGGTACATATCTATAAATGACAGAGAGGACAAGGATCTGACAAATGAGCGAAAACACATATGTATGTCCTTATTGCGGACAGGGTATTGAGAAAGATGATATCCTGTTCTGGGAAGAAGTAAAAACCCAGTATACAGACAATATACGAGGGGATTTTCTGCGCAAACACGGCGTTAAGGTACCGCCGGGTAATAAATTCAACCGTTTATATTACCGGGTTAAACCCGGCGTCAATGTTGTCAGCGAGGATGTAAACGGTTACCCGATGAAGATCGAAGATCATCTGGGGAACGCCATTGCTCCGGCTGACCTGGAAAAAAGCGGCCGCGATATGAATTCCTTTGATGATGATTTTGATTCGGATTCGTTTAATGACGGTATTGAAAGCCGAAACGAAAGACGAGACCGAGAGATGCATAATATTCCAATGCGCGCCTGCCCGCATTGCCACTGCGATCTGCCAATGCAGTTTGGTACATTGGAGACTCATCATGTAGCCATGTTCGGCGGCCGCGCAGCGGGGAAGACTGCCTATCTGGTAAATCTTTTTCAGCAGATAGGGAATCAGCTAAATAACAATGACCTGGGATCAGTTCATCTTGCAAGTGAAAGCGAAGCTTTCCTGCGGCCGATGATCGATGATTACGAACGGGAAGGGACAACGCGCCCGACAGCTGCCGACAGTGGTCTGCTGCCGATCCTATGCCGTTATAAGAACGGGAATGATGAGGCATTCATCATTTTCTATGACATTGCGGGTGAAGGTACGGGCAACATGGCGTACATGGCCAATCATAAGGGCATTGCCCGCTGTGAGAGCCTGCTTCTGATGGTTGATCCAAACATGTTTGTCGGTGGCTCTTTCTATCAGGAATGGACGGCGAACCATAACTCCGGGGACAGCCGCTATAACAATGGCGGTGACTGCTGCAAGGAATCGCTGGACAGTTTCCTGAATCAGGCGGGCGAATTGTGCAAGGAATATTCAGACAAGATTAAATATGTCGTCTGTGTTGTGACAAAGATGGACATGCTTCTGGAATCCAAGGCTAAATATTTCGCTACCGGTGATATCGAAATCATAACGGATGTGGGTGACAAACACCGCGGCGCAGTGGACCTGAGTATTCTTGGCCGTGTCAGCCGCGATCTGAATACTTATCTTGAAAAGGAACACCGGATCAGGATGAAGGAAAAGATTCAAGTGCATTTTGGTTCCGATGTGAGGGTGGCAGTTCTCGGAGTATCCACATCCACCCGGGTGAAAGGCAAAGGCAATGAAATCGCATTTGAAGCCCGGAGTGCAGCGATCGATACGAAACATCGGATTATCGAACCGTTCCTGGTGGTGATGATGTTCTTTGGCTTAATGCCAGCCAGGAAAAAACCGGGTGAGCCTCCAATCAGATGGAACCCAAAAGAGACATCGGAACAGACAGAAACGCCACCACCAACTCCAGAAAAGAAGCCAAAGAAAAGATGGTTTAGTCGGGGGTAACTAAGCATGAGTATCAGAGCATTACGCTACATTACCGGTGATACCCAGCAATATGGCTTCCGTTGTATAGGCAGCTCGGATTCGTTTCCGGCAGACCGCCTGTTATACCTGTACAACGGGGATGTCATCTAGGAACGGGCGCGCGTAGAATCCGGCAGTAGTCGCTCGGGCACAGGCGGAGTTCAGTTGTTAAGCCATGTCTGGGAGTATCAGACGGGTAAATTCGGTACGCCGGTCGTAATCAATACGATGGTGGCTATTGAAACCGGACGTGCGCATGGCTTTTCCGAGTATGTGGCCGGGATGACAGATAATGTTGCGGAACTGGCAGAGCCCGGGAGAATGATCCTCAGCTCAGAAAGCTTTGATTGGCTGCAACCAGATGAATTTATGAGTATTCCCGGGCAGAGCACCATCGATTGCCCGGAAATTTCCTGGGATCCGGACGGTGCTCAGGAGGATTTGCCTGTTTTTGAGCGGGCGCCGGAAGAAACCTGGCGGTTGACATTGTTGAGCAACTACTGGAAACAAGCGTCTATCCGCGCGTTTTCGGAAGATCCACCGACTTCAGTAAGGGTATCACTGGGTGAGTTCAGTGATGATTTACAGACGGATATAAAAGAAACCATACGACAAGCAAAACTCTTTTTTGCAGACGTGGTTGTGCGCGGGCTTCCCAAACAGGTACAAAACATTGCTTCCGTGGCTGCCGGTGTTAACTGTGCAGATGTGAGTACGCTTTATACAGCGCTTGAGTTTGACGTTGCGCAGAATTTGTATGAAGAAGAGACGCTTCATCTGGAACGGCCGCGTGAACTGCGCGCATACCGCCTGAGCGAAGCGGAAATCGACTTTATCCGGGAAGTGTCTGCCGGCAAAACACCGGCATCGGTACGGGCGTTCTTCGAACGTTACAGGGAACTGACGGAACAGCATGAAGCGAAAGAAACCGAAACGGAGTTCATGGCGGATTACAGGGTGCTGTATGCTGTTTACTGCCTGGATCGGATCGCAAAAGAAAAACACGCGTTTATTGAAAAAGCCGGACTTATGAAAGAACACGGGAATCCGCACATGGTGAAGGATGCCCGGGCATGTTATAACCTGATCCTGCAATTGCGGAGATATCTTGAGAATGATCACCGGCTCAATGAAATCCGGAGAACGCTGGTCACGGAACTGACGGAGCCTTTGGAGACAGCAGTCCTGAAGGTGATGCTGGAGGATATGTCCACAGACACCGCTGAGCCGTTCCTGGTGCGCCGAAGCGATATGGTTGAATTTCATCGCAGAACGTTGTATACAGCACCGGACAGCCAAATAGAACAACTTATTGATCTGGCAGTTGCGGACGCCCGTGCATCCAAAGCGCCGCAGTTTGTGCGTTGCTATCCGGCTACGGCACTGCGGAATGATGAGGCAGACAAGCGTAATGCTCTGCTGCTGGGTAAGCTGCTGCCGGTAACGATTACGCCATTGATCAATGCAGAATTAAATCGGGAAAAGATCGAGAACAAGTATCTGAACGTGCTGCGTACTGATGAGTTTGTTGAGTGGGTTCGTCAGCGGCCTGAAACCAAGCAGACAATGGATGATTTTCTGCGCAATGAGATTGAAGTGTCGCAGAAGCATTTTCTGCTGTACGGTCTCTGTAAGAAATATTTGCCCATGAATGATCTGCTTCAGACGACGCTGAAGCATTTTACGGAACACAATACAGCACAGAACGCTCAGCCGAATGACCGCCAGCTGGCCATAGCGGCCGACGGGGCTCAGGACTATATTTCAGGCACCCAGACGGATCCGTCTTGTGTGGAAAGCCTAAATCGTTATTATCAGGCATGTTTTCGGGATTACCGCGGGAACATTACACGCCTGAAGGATACGATCGTCAAAAGGCTCGGCGGTGATACCTCCGAAGCGATGGAACTGATTTTTGAGGAGGCTTCAGCAGGCGTCCGGATGAGTCGGGATGAGGCGGAGGCTGTTTTTGATACCTTTGGCGGAGAAGGGAAACAGCTTGCGCAGAATGAACGGGTCAAAGCAGCATATGAAAATATGCTGAAAGCGCAGCGGGAAAGCGCACTGCAAGATGAAACGGCTGAACGAGGCGCACTGGTACGCTGGCTGAGCAACATGGTTCAGGCGGCTCCGTTTGAAAGTGATACTTCCGGGGCAATGATCGATCTGTTCAAAAACGCAACAACCGGAGAACGGCTGACTGAGGACGAAGCTGGACAGATTTTTGACACACTGGATCCGGACAGGAAATTCGGCAATGCAGACGTTGTGCGTGATGCCTACAGCGCGATGATCTCTGCACAACGAGACCGGATCCTGCAGGAGGACACCCAGGACCGGGAAACATCCCGCGAAGCATTGGTGAAATGGATAGCGGCGATGGCAGAAAAGGCGCCTTTCCAGGTGGACACATCTGACAGCATGAAGGCGATCTTTGAAAACGCACGGACAGGCCCGAGAATGAGCCGTGCATCAGCAGAGGACGCGTTTAAGCGTCTGATGCCCCATGCAGTATCAGGGGATGAAAAGGTCAAGCCGGCGTTTACATCCATGGTCCGGGAACAGCTGGATGCTGCACTGGCACAAAAAGATGAGAGTGCGGTGGAATGGATCGGCGGAATGATCTCCGCATCCAGCGGCTCTATCGATTTTGATACCACTGACAGCCTGAAGAAGATTTTTGAAGCAGCCAAGGAAGGCGAGCGGATGCGTCCTGCAGACGCGGATGCGGCGTTTACGACCATGGCTGCGCAGGCCAGCAGTCTCGACACCACGGTTCAGCGCGCATTTGCCGATTTGCTGAGTACGCGCCGGAAGGAAGGCCTGGCCAAGAAAGATCCTGAATACTTTGACTGGTTATGTGACATGGCCGAACGCTCGCCATGGAAAGATGACAGCAGCTGGATGGATGAACAGCATACCGAAAATGTGATCCTGCTGTGTGAACTAAGCCAGGCAACCGGAGAAATAGCCGACAATACCTCCATGACAACCGTTCAAAGCTGGATGGCACAGGGAAGCATGACCCAGCGCGGCACGGCACGTCTTCAGAGGTACTGTAACTATTGGCTGGAAAATGAAAAGCCGGAACAGGCCGAAATGTTCCTGCGGCAATTCAAACGGATCGACGAAAGCTGTACCTCGCTTCGGGAGAAGGTATTCAACCAGGCGAAAGCCACATTGACAGAAGGTCTGGAGCGTTCGGACGTATCCTTTGGTGCGCTGATTGAGGACTGCCAGGATGATGTGGAACGGGCCGGCAAGAAGCTGGATGATCTGTATAACGAGGCAGAACCGCAAATCCGGGAATTCCTAGAACGCCACTTTGAAAACAATACCGATCTGAACAACCTGATCAACGAACAGGACCAGATTCCGGAAAACAATGGATTCTACCGGGCGTGGCAGGAAAGGCTCAGCCAGAAAGTATACGACCAGCAAGTGGCATTGTTTAATCGCCAACCGAACCTTGAAAAACTGAAGAACCTGAAAGAGGCTATTCTCAAGCGAAGCAGGGAACTTCATCCGGCCCTGAAAGCTGCTTATCAGCTGATGGACCGTTATGAGGAACGGCTGGATGCAATGAGAGAAATGAACGAATATGAAATTATAACCAGCATTGGCAGCGAGCTGAACGAGGTCAACATGCTGCTTACCCGCGCAAAAGATGTCCGGAAGGTGCTTTGTTCATCCATGCGCAATGTGGAATGGCCGGCGCTGGAAGAGATGAAGGGAAAGAGTTTCCGCCACGAACTTTGTGCTGCAACGATGCAGGCTGTTCTGACTGACACGGAACGCGAAGTTTCAGAAGGGGAGAAAAAGACAAGAGGCTGTCCTGACTGGAACCGTGTGCTGAACACTCTGTTTACCAAAGCGGAACTGGACGAAGCCATCCGGAAACCATATGCGCCAGATCATTTACAGACGCTGCAGCGTTTGCTGTCTGCCGGGGAAAATGTCAGAGTGATGAAAGCTTATGGCATGGATGATGTATGGGCGGCAGATTTCGTTAAGAGCGTTCACAGCCATTCTGATCTTCACAGTTATCAGTCAGCGCTGGGCAGGAACAAGAAAAAGAGTGAAGAATACCATTTGCTCTTTGATTCAGACGGGCTGCAATTTGATCTGACGGCGCCATAATGAACTGTAAGAAATAGGACAGATAGAGGAGGAACGGATGATGAATGGGTTTAAAATCGGCGCGGCGGTATGCTGCTTCCTTTACGTGATATCTTTCCTGGTGCTTCCTTTTATTGTAATCATTACTGTTATGACCATACCGGGGTCGCAGCTCCTTTCAACGGCCTGGGGCTGGATCGTGCTTCTGACCGGGATTGCCATGGGCGTCTGTGCATTGCTGGTTGACGGTAAAATTGCGGGGATAGTCAGTGGCGTGGGGGCGATCGTTCCGTTGATTGTTTTCTTTGTGGCACCCGGATCCTTGCTGGGATCGATCATTCCGGCCGATCTGGGAGGCATAAGCGGAATTGCCAGCAGTTTTCTGGGCAGATATGTCTTCCAGATCGGGGTCGGCGTGATCCTGCCAATGCTTTTCGGAATCGGCAGTGCGGTGCTTTGTTTTCTGTCAGAGTATAAAAAGAAACCCAAACAGATTACTGCCGGGTTGGGTGCAGATACGGATGACGACTGGTAAGAAATCCCCCTGAAAAGGAGAAAGTAACCTTGAAAAAGAGAGTATTGACTCT
>CACZQT010000470.1 GCA_902783295.1 uncultured Lachnospiraceae bacterium | reverse complement strand
CTGGAGGAAGTGAAGGATCTGCCGTTCTTCGGACCCAGTTACTATACGATCTGAGAAGTGCGTTCCATTCCTGTCATTGGTGTTTCCATTATGAGCATTCGCATGATTGGTATTTCAGTTATGGGCATTCCCGCCACGGGCATTCCAAGCGTGTCATTCCCGTTATGCAGTTTTTGCCTTTGAAGCCTGTCTGCTAAGCAGCACGAGGGAAATGACCAGTATGAAAGGGAAGATGCTGCCGGCGACCATGCCGGTCTGCAGATTGTCGCCCGCTTGCTGGGTCACCGCCCCGACCAAGCTTGGTCCGACCGCGCCGCCCAGATCTCCAGCCATGGCCAGGAAGGCGAACAAGGCTGTTCCACCCTGCGGCAGACGGGGCGATGTGATGCTGATCGTGCCGGGCCACATAATGCCAACAGAGAAACCGCAGAGTATACAACCGATCAGTCCGGGAATGGGACTGGGAGAGAGAGACGCCAGCAGATAGCAGCACAGACATAGGCAGCCTGATCCGATCATGTATCGGGTCAGGTCTATTTTTTCGCCATATTTTCCGTAGAAAACCCTGCTGATGCCCATGGTCACCGCAAACATACAGGGGCCGACTAAATCTCCTACGGATTTGGGAAAGCCAAGTGCCGCTTCTGTGTAGGCTGACGCCCACTGCGCCATGGACATTTCTGATGCCCCTGCACAGACCATCAGCAGGATAGAAGCCCAGAACAGAGGAGTCCGGCATAACTGCCCGACGGTCATGCTCTTGCCTTCTTCCGTCAGGTGCTCGATCGGGCATGTGGCGAAGTTGAAGATGTTATACAGCGGGATCAGCGCCCAGACACAAGCCATGATCCGCCAGCTGCCGATGCCGAAAAACGTGAAAAACAGGGAGGAAAGAAGGATCACCCCTAAGGATCCCCAGCAGTAGAAAGAATGCAGCAGGCTCATGACCGATTCTTTATGATCGAAGGGACAGGCTTCCACAATGGGACTGCACAGGACTTCAATCAATCCGCTGCCGATGGCGTACATGATCACGCAGGCGATGATGCCTGCGAAAGGATTGGCGCACAGATTCGGGATAAAGGCCAGTCCGACCAGGCCCAGGACGGAGGTGATCTCAGAGGCGACGACGCTTTTCCGATAACCGATCTTATCCACGAACCGGGCACAGAACACATCCACGACCAGCTGCGTGAAATAAAACGCGGTGGAGATCAGGGCGATCCTGCCCAGGGAAATGCCGTAATCGGCATGAAATTTCAAAAACAGCAAAGGCGCGAAGTTTGCCGCGATAGCCTGGGTAATGAAGCCCAGGTAACATGCTTTCAAGGTCTTCTGGTAATCTTTCTTCATATTGGTTCCTCCTAAGGCAGCTGCTGTGTCTTCACAGAAAGCATAACCCGATTTCCTCTCTTTTTCATGAGATGAAATACCATGTTCATAGTACTATATACCGGAATATTAGAAAAGAATTTCTTCCCGGGCTTTTGCTTGCAACAGGGACGGATTCTTTATAGAATAAATCTGCCGGCACAATTCAGAAATCTGTATGGCTGGGATAGCCGGATGCCATATGAGGAAAGGAAATCTATGCTGAATGATATCATCACGCCGCAGAAAGCATTCTTTGCCGACGGCGTACAGACAGTTCTTCGGGGACATGAAAACAGAAGCAGAAGGATCCGCCTGGTTAAGGGCAATATGGTTGAAAACAGCAGGAGCGAAAGCAGAGGCATCTGCGCGCGTGTGACAAAGAACGGACGCTACGGCTTTTCTTCCACTGCTTCCTGGACGGAGAAGGACGCCCGCCAGGTGCTTGAGGCGGCCACAAAGAACGCAATCTTTCTGGATGAAAGAGCGGCGCAGCACGGCCGCAGCTATCCCGCGCTGCCTGCAGGACTGGTCTCTCCCCACCGCCCGATCATTGATTTTGAACAGAAAAGACTTGTCGATGCATGCAGAACGGTGGATGCGTACGTGGAGAAAAACTATCCGGATCTTTTGAGCCGAAGCGTGATTTATACGGAAGATTCCCAGGATAAAATCATTATTTCATCGGATGCCGCGAGCGGCCATGTGGTCTACCCGCGCTGCTACATCTATGTTTTCCTCTCTGCTGAAACGCCCTCCGGCACCCCGGTGGAGTTGTTTAAGGCTTTTGGAGGGGCCGGCAGTTTTGAGGACAATTTCGGAGATCTTTCTTTCATGTATCCGCAGATCGATCAGCTGTATGGCAGACTGATGGACAAGCGG
>CACZQT010000469.1 GCA_902783295.1 uncultured Lachnospiraceae bacterium | reverse complement strand
GGTCGGTTACGGAAAATCCTTCGCGCCAGAGCAGGGAGCGGATCCTGTCCGCCGTCAGGGAAAAGACTTCCTCCGCGAGGGGGAAGACTTTTATTGGCCCGGCGATATTCAGTGTGAAACAGACCAGCGTTCCCGGCCGTTTCTTCAGCATTTCTTTCTGCAGAGAGACTCTTTTCTCCCTTGCTGAGAGCATATCTTCCAGCCCAACTTCCGGGCCGATCATCCAGATATTTGTCGGCATGTGTCTGTCCTACCTCCTGCCTGTCAGCGGCTCCGTACTTCCGTCACGGAATACACGTTCCCCCGTCACGGTGCGTCCGCTTCCCTGTGCGTCAAAAAAGAAAGAAATTTTCTCCAGCCAGTCCCGGATCGGTATATGCTGCGGGCAGACACTTTCACAGGAACCGCAGTGAATGCAGTCTTCTGCCCTTCCGTATCCGGCAATCGTCAGGTTGGTATAATATTCTTTTTCAGAAGACCAGGAAGGATTTGTGTTGATCTGTTCCTGGTTATACAGCGTAAAGTAATTCGGAATCAGAAGATTCTGCGGGCAGCGGTCTCCTTCTACACAATAGCGGCACCCCGTGCAGGGAATTGCAATCGAAGCGGCAATCTTGTCCCGGACCCGGAACAGAAGTGCTTTCTCTGCCTCCGTGAGCGGCTGAAAATCCGTCATCGTTCTCAGATTGTCCTGCAGTTGGGACTCATCGCTCATCCCGGAAAGCACCATGCGTACCCCCGGCAGGCCTGCCGCAAAACGAATAGCCCAGGAAGCCATGGACCAGTCCGGATGGACCTCCCGCAGCATATCTTCCGCTTCCTGCGGAATCCTGGCCAGTGTCCCGCCTTTACACGGCTCCATAACAATGACTTCCTTCCCGTGTTTCCTGGCGGTCTCGTAACACTTCCGGCTCTGCACGCCTTCATTTTCCCAGTCCAGGTAATTCAGCTGCAGCTGAACAAATTCCAGCTCCGGATGCTCCGTAAAAATCCGGTCCAGCAGATCTGCGGTGTCATGAAAGGAAAAGCCCAGTTCCCGGATCTCCCCGCCTGCTTTCTTTTCCAGCAGAAAAGAAATGGCGCCCATTTCTTCTGCGGCGGCATAATTGGATGAGTTCATGTTGTGGAGCAGATAGGTATCAAAATATGATACGCCGCATTTCTTTTTCTGGTCTTCGTATATGCGGGGAATATCCTCTGCCTTATGTATATCACAGAGCGGAAGCTTATCCGCCAGCCGGAAAGCATCTCTGGGATACCGTTCCACTACAGCCCTTCGCAGAGAGTTCTCGCTCTCGTAGTTGTGATACATATAGGCTGTATCAAAATACGTGAACCCCTGCGACAGAAATTCATCCGCCAGCCGGTTCACCCGTTCCTGGTCAATGCTTGCCTTGTCCAGCGGATTCAGTATCGGAAGCCGCATCCAGCCAAAACCCAGTTTTTTCATCTTCTTACTCCCTGCGCTCCTCGGATTGTTTTGTCTGACTCCCATCTGCTTCGGCAGATGCCATATACCGTCTGAATTCAAAATAACCTTCACGAGATCCGTCAGTCTGTCAATGATCACATCCGGTCTGATTTCACCCGCATTTTCTCCGGGATTCCGGCGATACCAGCAGGTCCGCATACCGGCAGTCAGCCCGCCTGCCATATCCGATGTCAGGGAATCCCCAAACATCAGAACATTCTCCGGCCGGAGTTCTTCCAGACCCAGTTCCCTCTGCCGCCTGTTCATTTCTGACATTCCTGCTTCAAAGAAAACCGGCGAAGGCTTGGAAGCTCCCAGTTTTTCCGAAATAAAATGATGCCGGAAAAAGCAGCCGATCCCGGATATTTCCATACGATGAACCTGCTGGTCGTAAGGACCGTTGCTGGCTGTGCAGAGAACCAGTTCTCCGGGGAGAAGCTCCAGCATCTGATCCGCACCTTTCACCAGCCTGGCATAATTCCAGAGGTATGAACGGAAAAAAGTTTCAAAAGCCGGTCCGTCCACCTCCATGCCCAGAGCCTGAAAAATATTCCGGAAGCGGATTTTCTGAAGTTCCTCAAAAGTCAATGTCCCCTCTTCAATCCGTCTCCACAGTTTTCCGTTTTCCCGGTGGAAAACCGGCAGCATCTCCTCCCGGAACGGAGGCATTCCGAAGCGGGCCATTCCTTCCTTCATGGCGTCATGCACGTACGCGTCAAAATCCAGCAGCGTATTGTCAATATCCATCCAGATGGCTTTGATCATACGATTCCTCCGCGTTTTCCGTTAATTCTGCCCGTCATTCGTAAATGAAACAGTCTGTCAGCCCAGTATAGCACAAACATCATGATAATACCATGCCGGATTTCCTTTGGGGTAAAAATGAGGTGCAGGCCTGCAGCCTGCACCTCGTCTTTTGCATTACTCTGATTCCAGGGAAACGCTGATCTTATCAGTGTTTTTCCGGATTACGGGGCTTCTTCCACCGCTACGATACGGCCTTCGCCGTAAGGATTCTCATATTCTTCACCGATGACGCCGCCCAGAGTGCCGGTAATGTAATCAATCAGAACCTGATTATCCAGCTTCACCTCATCCTGAAGAATCTTGCAGCCCCCGAACATGCTGTAGCCGTCGCCGCCATTCTTCAGCATGTAGTTGTGAGAAGCCAGCGTGTAGGTCTTTTCCAGATCCAGAGGTTCGCCGCCAACCATAACGTTCTTGACGCGGTACTCACCCTCTACGCCGGCAAACATTGTGTTTTCATCCTGTACACAGCTGCTCTCGAGGTAAGTGTGGATTTCATAGGTCAGGCCGGCCACCTGCAGGAAGCCGCCGTTTTCACCGGGAACGGCATGAGCGCCCCACTCAAGGGCATCCAGAATCTGCTGTCCGGTGACTTCGATCACACACATTGCATTTCCGAAAGGATGTACCTTCAGGATATCATTCAGGGTAATGTCGCCCTTCGGAATGCTGACACGGATGCCGCCGCCGTTCACGAAAGCGATGTCCGCACCGGACTGGTCAAGGTAAGCATCCGCGCAAAGGTCACCCAAATTGGTTTCCGCACGGCGGATAATACGGATCGGCTTTCCTTCGTTCGTGACAGCCTCCGGATCGTTAATGGTCAGGTCCACAGCGGTCTGGGCAACTACCGTACTCAGCTTCTCATTCAGTGCATCGATACCTTCTGCAATCTTCGCGGACATATCATTTGAAAGTCCAAGAAGTTCCGGAGCGGAAACACTGTTGTTCCAGCTGTACAGGCCGGAAGACAGGGAACCATCCCCCGCGGAAATCTTCACCCAGCCGATGCCGCCCATCTTGGTGCCGCAGGCAGAACGGATAACATCTTCACCGGCCGCGTTCTGCATAACAACCTGATCTGTATCGTGACTGTGGCCATCCAGGAAAGCATCGATGCCGGTAGTATGGCTGATGACATCCACATAGGTCCAGGGCACACACTCAGCTTCGTTGCCCATATGCCCCATCACGAATACATAGTCCGCGCCTTCTTCCCTGGCTGCATCTACAGCACTCTGTACTGCATTGTAAACTCCTTCCCCGGTTTCATCCTGGAAGAAGCCGTAAATGAAGTTGCCGTCTGCATCCTGGAAATATGTCGGTGTAGAGGAGGTCAGCGTCTTAGGAGTCGTCACGCCGACGAAAGCGATTTTCACGTTATCTATTTCTTTGATCACATAAGGATCAAACACCAGTTCGCCTTCTTTGTTGAAGTTGCAGCTGATGTACGGAAAATCTGCCTTCTCGGTCAGTTCCAGGAATCTGTCCATGCCATAGTCAAATTCGTGGTTGCCCGGGATGGCTATGTCATAACCAACTGCATTCATCAGATCTATATTTGCCTCGCCGGTGGTCATGGTTCCCATCGGTTCACCCTGGATGGAATCGCCGTTATCTACCAGAATGGTCACCGTTCCGGCGGCTTCCATGGTATCCCGGACGGCCTTCAGTCCAACATACCCGAACCCCTGGTCTACGCCGCAATGTACATCACTGGTAAAGAGGACGACCACATCCTGGTTCAGGGCAGGAGCTTCTTCGGCTTCTGCGGCAAGCACCGGGGAAACAGCGCCTGCTGCCAGGCAGAGAGTTGTCAGAAACGCAAGGATTTTTTTCATTTGTATTCTCCTTTCTGCATACAGATTTAGGAACAAAACGCAAGAACGTTTGAATGTATAATAGCACAAAACCATGATTATCATCAATCATTTTTGAAAAATAATATATTTTTTTGTCTCAGAGGTCCTCTGTTTCAGAACTGCCGGGAAACAGAAAAAGAGACAGCTGCGAACTGTCTCTTCACTGCGCAGCCATCTCTTCTGTC
>CACZQT010000468.1 GCA_902783295.1 uncultured Lachnospiraceae bacterium | reverse complement strand
GTCACCGGCATCTTCCGGGTACGGTCCACACGTACGTAGAACACATCGTTCGAATCCGTTTCATATTCCAGCCAGGCGCCGCGGTTCGGGATCACCGTGCAGGAATACAGCTTCTTGCCCAGCTTGTCGCGGGTAATTCCGTAATAAATACCCGGAGAGCGGACCAGCTGGCTGACGATAACACGCTCCGCCCCGTTGATCACGAAGGAACCCGTATCGGTCATGAGCGGAAGGTCGCCCATGTATATTTCCTGTACGGGTACGAGGATTTCCTCGGAATCCATATTGATCAGGCGGACTTTTACTTTCAGGGGAGCCGCCAGGGTGGCATCCCTTTCCTTACATTCCTCTATGGAATATTTCACATCATCTCTGCACAGTTTAAAGTCCAGGAACTCCAGGCAGAGATGGCCGCTGAAGTCGGAGATAGGAGAGATGTCCGCAAAGACTTCCTTCAGTCCCTCATCCAGGAACCATTGATAGGAATTCTTCTGGATCTCGATCAGATTCGGGACCTCCAGTACATCCTTCTGCCTCGCATAGCTCATTCTCACGCCTTTTCCGGAGCTCACCGGGCGCATTCTGAATTTTTCCATAGACGCTCACCTCTGCCTTTTCGTAACCCGTTTTTCGGGAAATGAAACAGTTTTCCATAGTAGTGCAAATTTCAGTCTACCAAACAAATGGCAACCTGTCAATCGAAAAATTCAATTTTTTCACAAAAAATGCCTTTTTTCGTCACAAAGCGCTTGAAAGACATGGTGGATGATGCTATAATATTTCCTACTGTGCAGCGAAAAGCCTCATCCGGAGACCTTCCGCCGCGCAGGACGGATTCTGGCATATGCGCGTAAAGACGCTGTACGGAGGTATTCCCATGTCCCTTTTCCTGAAAGTATTGCTTGTCGTCCTGGTCATCGCCCTGATCGCCCTTGTCGTGCTCTACTTCCTCGGACGGCGGATGCAGCAGAAGCAGGCTGCCGCCAACGAACAGATGGAGGCTATGAAGCAGACCACTTCCCTGCTGGTCATAGATAAAAAGATGCTGCCGCTGAAGTCATCAGGACTTCCCCAGCAGGTGATTGACCAGACCCCCTGGTATCAGCGAAGGGCCAAGATTCCTGTTGTAAAAGCGAAGGTCGGTCCCCGCATCATGCTGCTGGTGGCAGAAAGCTCTGTTTATGAGATTCTTCCCGTGAAAGCAGAAGTAAAGGTGGAAATCTCCGGTATTTATATCACAGGCATTAAGAGTGTCCGCGGAAGCAGTATTCCCACTCCTCCGCCGAAGAAGAGCTGGTGGCAGCGCCTCCGTGCCAAAGCAGCGGAAACCAACGCGGCAAATGAAGCTGAGGCTGCCAAGAAGAAGAAAGAAAAAGAAAAGGCGAAGGAAGCCAAACAGGTCATTAAGCAGCCTAAGAAGAAAGCTTAATCAGATTTCATACGAAAAGAGCGGCCCATCGGGCCGCTCTTTTCATTCTCACAAGTCACGGCGCCAGGTCCCGCGGCTTGTTTTTGCTTTCAAGGGGACAGTCCCTCTGTCCCGCGGCGATGCGGGACAGAGGGACTGTCCCCTTGTCTCTTCTATCCTTCTATCTTGCTTCTCTCACGAAACGATAACCTGTTTTTGTATGATATACCTCTCCCGCCTTCAGAACGATTGTCGGGAATTCCGGATAATGGATGCTGTCCGGATAATGCTGCGTCTCCAGGCAGAAGCCGCGGTTCCTGCCGAAAGGAGCTCCCAGCGTGTTGGCCGTATACAGCTGCACCCCGGGCTGATCCGTATACACTTCCATACACAGGCAGCTCGCCGGATGCCGGGCACCGGCGACCTTCCGGTAGCCGCTTCCGTTCAGCACGAAGTTGTGATCATAACCCTGGCCATACTCCAGCTGCGCGTCCTTACGGAACGCATCCAGCCCGATCGGCTTTTCCGTCCGGAAATCAAACGGTGTCCCCTCTACCGGTGTCAGCCTGCCTGTAGGAATCAGGCCGGGATCCGCCTCTGTCGTGAAGTCCGCGTCAATCCACAGCTGCGTATCCAGCACGTGCTCCCGTACATCCCAGAGATTGAAGTAGGCATGGTTCGTCATGTTCATCAGCGTATCCTGATCCGTCGTTCCCTCGTACTCGATCTCCAGGGTATCATCCGCAGTCAGCCGGTAGGTCACCTTCAGATCGCGGTTTCCCGGGAAGCCGGCTTCCCCGTCCGGCAGGGATATGCGAAGCACCAGGTCTTCCCCTTCCACTTCTGCCTTCCAGAGCTTCTTTCCGGTATTTCCGCTGCCGCTGTGCAGATTATTGGGGCCGTTATTTATGTCCAGCTTATACTCTTTGCCGTTCAGTTCGAAGGAAGCACCGCCGATCCGGTTCGCCACCGGTCCCACACAGGATCCCAGACTCCCGTGGTTGACTTCATAACCCGGTGCGTCTTCATAGGACAGGACTACGTCCTGCAGGCTTCCGTCTTCTCGGGGAACCCGGATTTTGAAAATATCCGCGCCGATCGTCAGGATCCACGCTTCCATTCCGTGATCATTTTTCAGAATATAGCAGTCCGCCTGTCGTCCATCCGAAAGAGTCCCAAAACTTTCTTTCCGTATCATGTCTGCCTCCTTCCAACCATATATGTTTTTATGCAGTCCCTCTGGACTGCGCCAGAACCTTTACAAAACAGTCCATTTCTTCACCGCCCAGCGTAAGCCGGTAGCGGATATCCGCCCTGAGTTCATCCTCTTTTTCCGTTATGGTGATCTGGGTGGTATAAATATCCATCTCGATCTCCCCGAAAGGAGTCATGTACCAGGTCTGTGTCCCCTGTTTCGGCAGAAACACCATGTCCGTATTTACAAATCCGGAGCGTTTCATCTCCGCCCGTCCGGGTTCCAGGGTCATGCGGGTTTTCACCGGCAGGCTGCTGCCTTCCACCTGTTCCTCAAACAGCAGGAAGTGCCTTTCTCCTCTCCGGTAATATTTCCCGGGAAGGATGATATCCACGTAATCCTCCTCCCGGTCGCCTTTTCCCATATACAGAAGGCCGGTCACGGTGATCAGCACATTTTGTTTCATCCGTCCCGCCCCTCCTTTTCTTTATGAAATGCAGATGACAGCGTTTTTTCCGGGCAGCTCCCACCGGCTCCGTTTTCCCCGGGAAACGCTGATGGAATCTGTGGGTTCTCAGTATGTCTCTATATCCACGATCTGGGTTTTCCGCAGTTCATACGGAAGGATCGAGTTGGCAAAGACCTCGAATTTATCCGCTCCGTCGCTGACATAGAAGGAGTGGGCCGGCATTCTGCCTTCCGGAGGTGCCTCTGCCAGCAGGTCCTTCTCCCGCAGGAGTTCCCGCAGACTCACGGCCGTTTCATACGCCGGGTTCACCAGTTCTACCTCGCTGCCCATGCAGCGTCCCAGCAGAGACCGCAGCAGCGGATAATGTGTGCAGCCAAGGATCAGCGTATCGATGTGCTGCCGCTTCAGCTCTTCCAGATACCGGTTGGCGATCTCCTCTGTCACGAAGTCGTGGATCATCCCCTCTTCCACCAGCGGTACAAACAGGGGGCAGGCCTTGCTGAACACCGCCACATCCGGATCGATGCTGTGAATGTATCTCGTATACATTCCGCTGTGAATCGTCGCCTCCGTGGCAATCACGCCGACCCGGCCGTTCTTGGTAGTCCGGACCGCCGTCCTGGCTCCCGGTTTCACCACACCGATGATGGGGATGTCAATCTCCCGCTCCAGAACCTCAAGGGCATAAGCGCTGGCAGTATTGCAGGCTACAGCGATCGCTTTCACCTCGTGAGTTTCCAGAAAACGCACAATCTGCCTCGCAAAACGGATGATGGTCGCCTGCGATTTGTTTCCGTACGGAACCCGCGCGGTATCCCCGAAATATACAATTCTCTCGCCGGGGATCTGCCGCATGATTTCCCGGGCTACTGTCAGTCCCCCGACGCCGGAATCAAATACGCCGATGGGCTTGTCATTGCTCATGCGCTCATGCTCCTTCCCTCTGGTATGCTGAATCGATCAGCACCTGTACCAGTTTCCGGATCGGCAGGCCCATGCGGTCCCACAGCATAGGATACATACTGATGGAGGTAAATCCGGGCAGCGTATTGATCTCATTAAAAATGACACGGTTCGTTCCGTTCTCCAGGAAGAAATCCACTCTGGAAAGGCCTCGCCCGTCCACCGCCTTGAAGATCTTCACGGCTGCTTCCC
>CACZQT010000467.1 GCA_902783295.1 uncultured Lachnospiraceae bacterium | reverse complement strand
TTCTAACTGCTTATGAGGTGAAGCATGAAAGGATACTTATCTGTCAGGGAAGTTACCGCGAAATGGAAGGTTTCTGATCGATGGTTGAACTAGTATATCCGGAAAGGCCGCGCCTCGGCGTAGAGTGTTTCGGTAAATCCTGGGCGGTACCAGAAGATGCGAAAAAGCCGGAGCGCCAAAACCCGGGCGTAAAAGCAGGAAGGAAATAAGTGTTTTTTTTGATATATGGTTAGTAATAACTAACGGAAAGGAAGAGGGGAGATTTGGTTGCTTATATGAGCATCTCGTGGAATCTAATTTCAAACTGACGCTGATGCGGTGTCGTCCGGTCTGGAATGTGTATAGCATTGGGATTCTCCAGTGCAGAAAGTCAGGTGCAAACCTATGAAAGTGTACAGGCCTGAAAAACTGGTGGCCATCAGTCGTTACAGGAAATACTTTTCGACATTGCCTGTGGAAATTCGGAGGGATGTTTCCAGCAGAATGCACATCCTGTTGAAAGAGGAAAAACGATGGTGTGACAAAGGAAACTATAAGCATATTGCCCAGATTCTCACGTCCATCGCGCTGTATGAAGTACTGCAGCAGCATGGCAAGACCGAGGAGGAAGCCTTCCATATTGTTTCCACTGAGATGTGGAAGCAGCTGACCCCTGGCACCTATCAGAAACTGGCACGGTACAGCTGGTTCATGCCGGTCATGAAGAAGTTCCTTCCCTTCGGCTTTCGGCATGGATCCGGCACTGGCTGGAAATATGACTGGCATTTGGACACAGATCCGGGAGACCGTTTTCATTTTGAGTGCCGGGAGTGCCTTTACCGGCATATCTTTGAGGAGCGCGGCCTGATGAAGCTGGGAGCCATTTTCTGTCATTCAGATGTGATTAACTTTGGTAATCTGCCTTACACGGATTTCAGGCGCACAAAGACTCTTTGTCAGGGAGGGGACTATTGCGATTTTGATTTCGTTCGTCACGCTACGGACGCCGGACAAGGCTGGCAGAGGACGAAGAGTATTTGAGAGGAGCGAAGCTTATGGGACTTTTCAGAAAGATTGTCAACCAGACGAGAAAGCCGGAAGGCTTTCTGGGAAAGATGATGCTCAGCGGGATGAACTCCGGGCATGTGGGGATGGCGGACTGGGGCTTTTCACACCTTCCGGCCATCGCAGCCGAAAGAGCCGTGGATCTGGGCTGTGGAGGCGGCCGCAACGCCGGTGTGCTGCTGAAGCAGTATCCAAAGGCGCATGTGACAGCGATCGATTATTCCGATCTTTCCGTGGAGAAGGCAAAGGCGTATAATCAGGCGGCCATCGTCGAAGGCCGCTGTGCTGTACAGCAAGGGGACGTGTCGGACCTGCATCTGCCCGCCGGGGCTTTCGACCTGGCCACGGCTTTTGAGACGGTATACTTCTGGCCGGGGCTGGAGAAGTGTGCTTTGCGCAGGTGACGAAGGTGCTCAAGACGGGCGGCTGTTTCCTGATCTGCAATGAATCCGACGGGAAGGACGCTACCGGGAAGAAGTTCGAGAAGATCATTGACGGCATGCGCTGCTATACGGCGGAAGAGATCGAAAAAGCGCTCCGGGCAGCAGGGTTCTCTGAAGTCAGCTGTGACCACCATCCATCCAAACCCTGGATTGCAGTGCTGGCCAGAAAGGTATAAAAGGTAAGGACAAGTGTTCTGGGATCATGTCGCCGGGGTTTATGATATCTTTGTGAACGTTGTCAACCGGAAAACCCACCGGGAACTCAAACGTATCATCGCTGGCCTGATCGGGCCGGAGGACGAGGTGCTGGAATGCGCCTGCGGCACGGGACTGTTGAGCGCGGTGATTGCTGGCAGGTGCAGGTGTCTCACCACCACGGACTTCTCGGAAAAGATGCTGACAAAGGCCCGGAAGAACTGCGCTACCTTTCGGAATGTCACCTTTGCGTTTGCTGATATCATGGCGCTCGGATATCCGGACGAATCCTTCGACAAGGTCGTGGCGGGCAATGTGATCCATCTTCTGAACGAGCCGCTGAAAGCACTGGCGGAGCTAAACCGCGTGTGCAGGCCGGGCGGAACGCTGATCATTCCCACCTACATGAACCGGGACCAGAAGGGACGGACCAGCGGATTCGCGAAAATCATCGGCAAGGCTGGCGCAGACTTCAAGCGGCAATTTACCGTGGAGAGCTACCGGCAGTTTTTCTTGGACGC
>CACZQT010000466.1 GCA_902783295.1 uncultured Lachnospiraceae bacterium | reverse complement strand
TGCATGCCGGATGGCCCGGCTGTCGGATCTGTGGGGCTTTCTCCCCGCGGCGCCTGGAGCATGCCCAGTGACGCATCGGGTGCCGCATGGCTGCGGCAGGCGGAAACGCTGCAATAACCTTACCGGAAATCCTGAATCAGCCCGGTACAGGCATTGGTGCCTGTCAGGGAACGGGAATACCTGAAAAAACCTGAGAATACCTGAAAAAACCTCCGGATACCCGGCGGACTGTGCTACAGTATGCTTGCAGAAATGACATAAAGAACACGTTTTTCAGAAGACGGTTCGGAACAGATTGTTCCGGGCCGTTTTCCTTTTTCTGCAGGGAGGCGGGCAAATGGCACTTATGGCGAAGAGGAGACTGGCATGTGTTCTGGCGGCGCTGGCAGCTTCAGGAGGGATCCTGAATCCCTTTCCGGCCAGGGCAGTGGAATGGGCAGAGGAGATCCGCTTTACAAGAGTACAGGGAGAGGCTGCGATTCTCCGGGACGGAGCCGGAATCCACACAGAAAAGAAGGAGGCTTCCCCGGCAGCAGGGACAGCTTCCGGAAATGCAGCACTGACAATTCTGCAGTGGGAGGAAGACTGGGGTTTTGCGGAAGCCGGTTATGTACGAGGTTTTGTGAAAAAGAGTGATCTGCTGGAGGCGGAAGGAGGGCAGGCGAATGGCTGCATTGTCCCTGCCATGGAAGCTATGGATAATCCGGCCTTTTCCCATACACATACAACGTCTATGGAGGTTGCAGCAGAAAAAGAGATTGCCCTGGCAGGAGAGGACTGCCTGGTAAATGACAGGAATGACACGTGGGAGGGGGGAAGGGCGGGGATTGTGGGGATTCTTCCGGAAGGAGCTATTGCCTATGTGCTGGCGGACGGAGAGAGGGAGATGGTGTATATCGAATCCGGAAAAGTCCGGGGGTTTGTGAGCCGTTCGTGCCTGGTTCGGGGAGAAAAGGCTATGGAAGAAGCCCGGAAAGCAGGGGAAGAAACCTTCCCGGTTGCAGAGGAACTGGTACCCTGCCGGGAAAACAGAGCACTCTATTATACAGTCACGTCAATTGCTGATCCTGTTATGGAACTGCGCAGAGACCTGGTGGAGTTCGCCGGACGCTTTGTAGGCTGCCCGTATCGGTACGGAGGTGACAGCCTGACCGGGGGGATTGACTGCTCTGGTTTTGTACATGCGATATACCAGCATTTCGGCTATTCCGTTCCCCGGACTTCCGAGGAACTCCGCCATGTCGGCCGGGAAATGGGGGAGGATCTGGAGGAAGCTCTGCCTGGTGATATCGTCTGCTATGACGGGCATGTGGCGATTTATATCGGAGAAGGGCAGATTGTTCATGCCAGCAATTCGAAACCGTATCCACGGGGCGGCATCAAAATCTCCCCGGGGAATTACCGGGAGATTCTCTCCATCCGCCGGGTGATTCCTCCATGACTGGATGACAGTCCGTGGAAAACGTACATGGAGGACGGTGAGATGAGAAAAAGAGAGAGAAAAAATCGGCTGCTGCCTGTCCTGGCAGCTTTCTGTCTGACTGTAACAGGGCTCGTGCCGGGAAATCAGTGCTTCGGGGCAGGCACGGCAGGGATCCTCCCCCGAAAACTGATACTCGTGAAGGGACAGTCTGTCAGGCTTTCACTGAAGGGTTCCACGAAAGGGAAAAAGGTTACCTGGAGGAGCAGCCGGAAAAAGGTGGCGGCTGTTTCGAAGAAGGGAAAGGTGAAAGCACTGAAAACCGGAAAGGCTGTAATTTCCGCTGCTGCAGGGAGGACGAAGTATTCCTGCCTGGTGACGGTGGAAAATCCCAGGCTGAACCGGAAGAAACTGGAACTGCCGGAAGGTGGGAAATTCCGTCTGAAATTGCTGAAGAATACCCAGAAAATCATCTGGAAAAGCCGGAATCCGAGGATAGCATCAGTCTCCCGGAAAGGACTGGTCATTGCCCGGAAAACAGGCTGTACAGAGATTTCCGTGACAACTGCTTCCGGAAAAACCTTTGTCTGCCGAATTGCTGTGAAATCCGGGAACACGGCGCCGACTGAAAAGGCAGAGGATCCGGGCAGGCCGGAGCCGCCGACGGAAAGGAGCAGCGCTTCCGGAACAGAAGAGACGGAGACGTGGAACAGTCTGTACAGCTATGAACTGAAACTGCTGAACAATCCGGAATATCATCTGTACACTTTTACAGACAGCGCGGGATACCGCAATGCGTGTGAAGTGGTGATGTTTCTGAAGACTGACAATCCGGACAGAGGCTCTCTTTTTGTGGAAACAGGCAAGGAGGACGGGGCGGGAATGGGCCTGCCTGATTATGCGGATATCAGGGGGCTGGGGTCATTGAATACTTATCTTACGCCGGCTGCAGGCGGGTATGTAATTGTGCGGGGGTACAGTACAGCAGGGACGAAAACGGTTGTTGTCCGTGAAAACAACGGGGGGAAACTCATGAAAGCGGCGGAACTGTCTTTTGAAGTGATGGATGGGGATGTCCCTTTCCGGGAATGGCGGCAATCGGTCATCCGGCAGACGATCACTCCCGGGATGACCGATCTGGAAAAGGCAGAGGCTGTCCGGGATTATATCCGCACGGAGTTCATGTATCTGAGAGGGACGGCGGGATATCCGGTTTTCTTTACTTTTGATGTCGGGGCCGGCTGGGAAAGCAGACTGACCGACTGCGGAGGAGCCGCCGACTATATGACATTTTTCATGCAGGATTTACATATTGAAAATCAGATCATCAGTTATACCACCCAGGCAGGGAATGAGCACTCGGCTAACAGGATCCTTTATAAAGGAGAATGGTATCTGATGGATGCACAGCCGCAGAAGAGAACCGGAGTCTCTGACTTTGAGTGGTCCTATGTGAACTGAAACCAGACACAAGAAGGCACACGGGTGTGGTGTGCTGATTGAATTATGAAAGAATAAACCGAAAGGGGCGAAAGGATTGAACATTCATAGAGCAGAAAAAAGAAGTGCTGCGTGGCTGCTGGCGGCTGTGCTGGCGGTTTCCGGGATCTTTTCCCCGGGAATTGGCCGGGATAAAGTACCGGCTGCGGACAGGTACCTGGCCCGGATTTCAGAGCCGGAGAACGGAACGGTCCGGTTCACGGATACAGAAAAAAAGGAACGGGAAGCCGCAGCCGGAGAAGAAGTATCGCTGATGGTGGTGCCTGACAACGGATTCGCGGCAGAAAGGGTGAGTATCACCGGACCCGGAACCTCCGGGGATATTTTTCCGGAGAAGGGGGAGGAAGAAATTGTTTTCCGGATGCCGGACGAGGACGTGGTGATCACCGCCCGTTTTTCCATGGATCCGGAAGCGGAAGAAGCGGCAAGCCGTGAGGCCGAGGAAGCAGCGAGCCGTGAAGCGGAGGAGGCGGCAAGCCGTGAAGCCGAGGAAGCGTCGAGCCATGAGGCTGAGGAAGCAGCAAGCCGTGAAGCGGAGGAGGCAGCAAGCCGTGAAGCCGAGGAAGCGTCGAGCCATGAGGCCGAGGAAGCAGCGAGCCGTGAAGCGGAGGAGGCATCCAGCCGTGAGGCGGA
>CACZQT010000465.1 GCA_902783295.1 uncultured Lachnospiraceae bacterium | reverse complement strand
TGCTGATGCTGGCAGGACTTTTCCTGGTGATCGCAGGGGTTTCCCACCGCGGGATTATTATGGATCTGGCTTCCTTTGTGGCGAAAGCGGGGGGAAACAATATATTCCTGCTGTATACCATCATTGTCTGGGGATCTGTGGTGATATCTGCTTTTGTCGACAATATCCCGTATGTGGCGGCCATGCTGCCGCTGCTGCAGAATGTGACGACAGAACTCGGGGTGCCGGCGGACCTGCTCTACTTCGGACTGCTGGTCGGGGCTACTCTGGGCGGAAACCTGACGCCGGTAGGCGCCTCCGCCAATATCGCAGGCATCGGAATTCTGGAAAAGGGCGGATGTCATGTTTCTTTCGGGCAGTTTATGAAGATCGGCGTCCCGTTTACCCTGGCAGCTGTTCTGACAGGATATGTGTATATCTGGGTCTTTTACCACTAAAGTGCGGACTGTCCGGGAGTATCCTGCATGCCGGAGAACCAGCCTGACGGACCTGGTGAGAAAAAGAAGTTCTATTGCAGCCGGTGAAAACCGCTGCCATAATATAAGAACACAGAAGGAGGAAATGTATGCAGAGAGAAAGCCTGGGAAGCCGTCTTGGCTTCATCCTTTTAAGCGCTGGCTGCGCCATCGGTATCGGGAATGTCTGGAAATTCCCTTATCTGGTAGGCAAGAACGGAGGCGGCGCTTTCGTTCTGGTTTATCTGCTTTTCCTGGCTATTATGGGAATTCCGGTCATGACCATGGAATTTGCCATGGGCCGCGGCTCCGCAAAGAGCCCGGTGAAGATGTACCAGCCTCTGGAAAAGCCCGGTACGCCCTGGCATCTTCACGGCATCGTCTGCCTGTTCGCAAATATCATGCTGATGATGTTTTACACGACGGTAGCCGGGTGGATGCTGCAGTATTTCGTGAAAACAGCGGTCGGCCAGTTTGACGGAATGGACACGGAAGCTGTCGGCGGCGTGTTCGGCGCCATGCTCGGGGATCCCGTGAAGATGTGCATTGCCATGGCGGTGATGGTGGTAGCAGGCTTCTTTATCTGCTCCAGAGGGCTGCAGAGCGGCCTGGAAAAGGTTACCAAGGTCATGATGATCCTTCTGCTGCTCATCATGGTAGTGCTCGCCATCCACAGTCTTTTCCTGAAAGGAGCGGCTGAAGGCCTGGCTTTCTATCTGAAACCTGATCTGGAGAGAATGAAGGCCGTGGGTATCTGGAACGTCATTTCTGACGCTATGAACCAGTCCTTCTTTACATTGAGTCTTGGTATTGGTTCCATGGCGATCTTCGGCAGCTATATCGACCGGAAGCAGGCCCTGGCAGGCGAAGCGGTCAACGTAGCGCTGCTGGATACCTTCGTAGCCATCACCTCCGGCCTGATTATCATTCCGGCCTGCTTCGCCTACGGCGTGGAACCCGGCTACGGCCCCGGCCTGATCTTCGTGACCCTGCCGAACATCTTCAACAACATGCCGCTGGGACGGCTGTGGGGCAGCCTGTTCTTCATCTTTATGACCTTTGCCGCCTTCTCGACGGTGCTGGCTGTGTTCGAGAACATCATGGCCTGCATTATGGATCTGACCGGCTGGGACCGCAAGAAAACCGGTCTTTTCTGCACGATCCTCATGTTCGTTCTTTCCCTGCCCTGCCTGCTGGGCTTCAACGTGCTTGCCGGCATTCAGCCGATGGGAGAGGGCAGCGGTATTATGGATCTGGAAGACTTCATCGTCAGCAACCTGATGCTGCCGCTGGGTTCCCTGCTCTTCGTTCTCTTCTGCACCCTGCGCTATGGCTGGGGATGGGAGAACTTCGTCAAGGAGGCAAATACCGGCAAAGGCCTGAAAATGGCTTCCTGGATGCGCCCGTACCTGACTTATATCCTGCCGCTGATCATCGTTGTGATTCTGGTTCTCGGATTGATCTGAGGACGAAAATGATGTACTTCTGACCGGATCATCCCGGTCAGAAACCGGTGAAATACGGAACAGAAAACTGAATACAAAGAAGAGGGGACATATCTCAGGTGATGAGATATGTCCCCTTCGTTGTATTATTCTCCTTGATTTGTTATTTGCTTCGATTCATGGTTCGTTTCCGGTCGCAGCCGGCTTTTCGCAAGGTTTTTTCAGGTTGTAATCCGGTTCCTACCTTCTTACATCTACTTTTACCGGTTCGCTCCAGTCGGAATAATACGGCTTCCCGCTCTTTTTCACCATGCGGCGGCACCGAACATACCAGGTGCCCTTACTGAAACCGCCCCAGTAAAGACCGTCGTATTTTTTCGCAACCGTTGTTTTCCTGAGTTTCTTCGAGAACTTCATGTTTTTGGCTGCCTGTACCTCAAAACGGGTGATGGATTTGTCGGCGGATTTCCAGTCGATTTCCAGCTCTCCTTC
>CACZQT010000464.1 GCA_902783295.1 uncultured Lachnospiraceae bacterium | reverse complement strand
TGTGCGGATCGCGCATGCGCACAATACGCAGATCATCCGGGACTACAAGTATCCGCTGAAGCTGGTCTGCAAGCAGCTTCTTCCCGGAGCGGCAACGGATTACTGGAGCTGCGGCAGGGACGCGGGAATTTACTATTATGGAAAAGACAGGTGGAACGCGTCCGGATTCATCCTGCACAACGCGATCGATCTGTCGAGATTTGCGTTCCAAAAGGAAGAGCGTGAGCGCCTGAGGCAGCAGTACGGCCTGGAAAAATGTTTTGTGATCGGTCATGTGGGCCGGTTCAATGTTCAGAAAAATCACAGCCGTCTGCTGGATATTTTCGCGGAAATCACAAAGACCGTTCCTGACACCCGCCTCGCCCTGATCGGCACAGGAGAGCTGGAGCAGTCTGTGAAAGAAAAGGTCAGGGCAATCGGGGTCGAAGATAAGACGCTCTTCCTGGGGCAGATGGGCGACGTCAGCAAATGGTATATGGCGATGGACTGCTTTGTGCTGCCTTCGCTGTTTGAGGGGCTTCCCGTGGTCGGCATTGAGGCGCAGGCAGTGGGACTGCCGTGCATCTTCTCTGACAAGGTCACGGATGAGGTGCTGCTTTCTCCGGCAGCGCGCAGAATTCCCCTGGAGGCCGGGGATTCGGAATGGGCCGGAGGGATTCTGGCAGCAAGGCAGACAGAAACGGAGCGGACGCAGGGCATGGATATTGTCCGGCAGGCGGGATATGACATTCATACGGAAGCACGGAAACTGCAGGAGATCTATCAGAAGATGGCAGCGCGTGCATATTCCGGAACAAAGCAGCAGCGCTGACAGGACGGGAGCCGGGTGAAGCGGCGGTCTTGAAAGGACGGGATGAAAAAGTGCAGAAAACACCGAAACGGATCGCGATGATCGGACATAAATTTATCCCTTCCAGAGACGGCGGGGTGGAGGTTGTTGTCAGCAACCTTGCGCCTCACCTCGTGAAAATGGGATATGATGTGACCTGTTATAACCGGACGAACAGACAGTTCAAGAAACTTCGGAAGGAGAGGAAACTGGACCGGGAATACCGGGGCGTTCATATGATCTGGACGCCGACCGTTGACCGCCGTGGCCTGGCGGCCATGACTTCCTCGATTATTGCAACGGTGATGGCTTCCTTCCGCCGCTTTGATCTGATACATTTTCACACCGAGGGCCCCTGTGTTATCTGCTGGCTGCCGAAGCTGATGGGCAAGAAGGTCGTGGTTACGGTTCACGGGCTGGATCATATGCGCCGGAAGTGGGGCAGGTTCGCCTCCGCATACATCATGCAGGGCGAAAAAGCCGCCGTCCGCCATGCCGACAGCATCATTGTGCTGAGTAAGGGCGTCCAGACGTATTTCCGGGAGAAATACGGAAGGGAAACGGTGATGATCCCCAACGGGATCGACCCGGCTGAGATCCGGCCTGCCTGTGAAATTACAAAACAGTTTGGCCTCGCCCCCCGGGAATACATCCTGTTTCTGGGCCGCCTGGTGCCGGAGAAAGGAATCCATTACCTCATCGAAGCCTACCAGAAGCTTAAAACGGACAAAAAACTGGTGATTGTCGGCGGTACGTCAGATACGAATGATTATGTGAAGCAGCTGTATGACATGGCAGGGAATGCCCCCTCCATTATCTTCACCGGATTTCAGCAGGGGCTTGTTATGGAGGAATTATACAGCAACGCTTATCTGTATGTGCTGCCCAGCGATCTGGAGGGAATGCCGCTCACCCTTCTGGAGGCCATGAATTACGGCTGCTGCTGTGTAACCTCTGATATCGGCGAATGCGCGGACGTTATGGACGGCAGTGGTTTTACCTTCCCCCGCGGGAACGTGGAAGCACTGCGGGAAACGCTGCAGGATCTGTGCGATCATCCGGAAAAGGCGGAGGAGCAGCGGGGCGAAGCCCGGAAAGTGGTTTCATCCAAATACACCTGGCAGGATATTACAGCGCAGACCGATAAACTGTACAGAAAGCTGCCGGACAGATAAACCTGAACGTGCGGTAAACACCGTTCCGTTGAGAACCTGCTGAAATCCAGACGAGAAAGGATCACAGAAAAAGTCATGAAGCTTGAGCGCACCAGGAACGCAGCAAGGAACGTTGTGTTTGACGGGACACTGGAAATAGTCAACATGCTGTTTCCTTTCGTCATCCGTTCTGTCATGCTGCACTATCTGGGAACTGAATATCTGGGACTGAACGGCCTGTTCAAGTCGCTTCTGACTTTTTTGAACCTGGCAGAGCTTGGCGTAGGCAGCGCCATGGTGTTCAGCATGTACAAGCCGATTGCCGAGGACGATACCCCGACCATATGTGCTTTGCTGCGCCTGTACCGTACTATTTACAGAATCATCGGCCTGGTCGTCGCAGCGGTGGGACTGCTCCTGATGCCCGTTCTGCCGAACCTCATCAAAGGCGACCTCCCCGTCGGAATGAACCTGTACGTCCTTTTCCTGATGAATCTGGGAAATACAGTGATGACGTACTGGCTGTTTGCGTATAAGAGCAGCCTTCTGCAGGCTCATCAGCGGCGTGACGTGATCAGCAAGGTCAGCCTGGCCGTGCGGGTGACGGAATATACCCTGAAAATCCTGATCCTTGTTTTCACGCGAAACTATTATCTCTATCTGATCGTCCAGCTGGTATGCCAGCTCGCCGTAAATCTGCTGACGGCTGTGTGCGCATCCCGGATGTATCCTCAGTATGTGACTGCCGGAAAGCTGCCGAAGGAAAAAACGCTGGACATTTTCCGCAGGGTGCGGGATCTGTTCACTTCCAAGCTGTCCGCTACGGTTTTCGACGCGGCCGATACACTGGTTATCTCCGCCTTTATGGGGCTGACTGTTCTGGCACTTTATCAGAACTATTATTTTATCATCACGGCACTGCGCATGATGCTGGTTGTGTTCCTCAACGCCTGCATGGCCGGAGTGGGCAATAAGCTGGTCATGGAGAGCAAAGAAGAGAATTACCGGGATCTGGAAAAGATCAGCCTGCTTTTCCTCTGGATACTGGGCGTGACCAGTTCCATGCTGCTGTGTCTGTATCAGCCGTTTATACGCGTCTGGATGGGCGAGGACAATATGCTGGCCGTCGGGCTGGTGTTCTGTTTCGTCATCTATTACTACTCCATGGGCGCCAATAAACTGATCAATATGTTTAAGGACGCAGCGGGCATATGGCGGATAGACCGCTGGAGACCTCTGACGGCAGCACTGGCAAATCTGAGCCTGAATCTGCTGACTGTCCGCTGGCTGGGGCTGTACGGGGTTCTGCTTTCCTCGGTTGTCTCCATCGTGTTCATTCAGATTCCCTGGCTGTTCCACAACCTGTTCCGGGAGGTGTTTCCCCGTCAGAGTATGGGGAAGTATATACGGCTCTTCAGCGGGCTGACCGCGGTGGCTCTGGTATCCTGCGCGGCATCGTGGCTGATCTGCGGAATGTTTACGCTGAATGTGTGGTCTACCCTCTTATTGAACGCCGCCGTGAGCTTTGTGGTGCCGAATCTTTTCTGCTTTGCCGTATATGGGCGGAATCCTGTGTTCAGGGAAAGCCTTTCGCAGTTAAAACGTCTCCTGCCCGGACACCGATGAAAGAAAGGGGAGCAAAAGAATGATCAGTGTAATCGTGCCGGTTTACAATGTGGAAAAGTATCTGAGACGCTGTGTGGACAGTATCCTTTCCCAGCGCTATACGGATTTTGAGCTGCTGCTGATCGACGACGGCTCGCCGGACGG
>CACZQT010000463.1 GCA_902783295.1 uncultured Lachnospiraceae bacterium | reverse complement strand
TATTTCCACAACACCTACTTTTGCCCGGCTGACAAGGGCATCTATCCTGTCTATCCGGGGAACGGAATATGTGGAGGCGGCAAGATCCATCAATGCCGGAGATGCCAGAATCATTTTACGCCATGTTCTCCCGAATTCCATGGGTCCCCTGATTGTCCAGGCAACGCTGGGAGTGGCGGGTGCTATTCTGACAGGCGCAACTCTTTCCTTTATCGGACTCGGCGCGCAGCCGCCGACACCGGAATGGGGCAGCATGATGTCTTCCGGCCGCGCGTTCATACGTGATTACCCCGGGTTAATTGTATTCCCGGGACTTGCTGTGGTAATCGCTGTGGTTTCCCTGAATCTGTTTGGCGACGGTCTGCGGGATGCTCTGGATCCTCGTCTGAGAAATTAAGGGGGTGAGATGATGGATCCGGAAAAGAAAAAAGACCTGCTTTCTATTGACGGCCTTACCGTACATTATGTAACGATGGACGGAACGTTTCAGGCAGTCCGGAATCTCTCCCTGAACCTGAAGGAAGGAACCACCCTTGGGCTGGTGGGAGAGACCGGCGCCGGGAAAACGACTATCGCATTGTCCATTATGCGGCTGATTCCCAATCCTCCCGGAAAGATTATGGGAGGAGAAATCCTCTTTCACGGAGAAAACCTGCTGAAAAAACCGGAGGCGCAGATGCGGAAAATCCGCGGCCATGAGATTTCCATGATTTTCCAGGATCCCATGACAGCGCTGAACCCGATCGATACAGTGGGAGACCAGATCCGGGAAGTGATCCTGATTCACGAGAAAATCAGTAAATCGGAAGCAACGGTGAAAGCCTGTGAGATGCTGGAAATGGTGGGTATTCCCCGCGAACGTTACAAGGAATATCCGCATCAGTTCTCCGGCGGTATGAAGCAGCGTGTGGTCATTGCTATGGCTCTGGCCTGTACACCAAAACTTCTGATCGCGGATGAACCGACAACAGCGCTTGATGTGACCATTCAAGCCCAGGTCCTGGAAATGATGAATGACCTGAAGCGCAAGACATCCACCTCCATGATTCTTATTACCCATGACTTGGGCGTGGTGGCAAAAATGTGCGATAACGTGGCGGTGGTCTATGCGGGCCAGGTCATTGAGAGCGGAACGGCAGAAGATATTTTCGACAGAGTGGCGCATCCTTACACGAAAGGACTGTTCGCTGCGCTTCCGAAAATTACCGGGACAAGAGGCCGCCTGGCGACCATTCCCGGCCTTATGCCGGATCCCTCTGATCTGCCGGAAGGCTGCAGCTTTCATCCCCGCTGTGAGTACTGCTGCGAAGAATGCTGTACCGGGGAGATTTCCATGACGGAAATCACTCCGGGCCATTTCGTACGATGCCGGCGGATTGCGGAGCTGCTCGCAGGAACTGCGACAAAAACTGTTCACGAGGAAGGAGGGGCTTAAGGAAGATGGAACTGCTGGAAGTCCGAAATCTGAAAAAATACTTTGCAACTCCATCCGGTCCCCTGCATGCGGTGGACAATGTGAGTTTTGTAATTCCCCAGGGCAAGACCTTGGGAGTCGTCGGAGAATCCGGATGCGGGAAATCCACCCTGGGAAGAACCGTGATTCATCTTCTGGAGCCGACCAGCGGGAGCATTCTGTTCGAAGGGCGAGATGTAACGAATGTCAGCAAGGCCCAGCTGAAAAAGCTGCGGGAGGATATGCAGATCATTTTCCAGGATCCTTTTTCCTCGCTGAATCCCCGTATGATGGTTTCGGAAACTGTGGCGGAACCTCTGAAAATTGCAGGAGGCATGAGCCGCGAGGAAGTGGAGAAAAAGACAAAGCAGATGCTGGAGATGGTAGGGCTGGCCAGCCGTTTTGCCAATTCCTATCCACATGAACTGGATGGCGGCCGCAGGCAGCGCGTCGGCATCGCCCGGGCACTGGCGCTGAATCCGAAGTTTATTGTCTGCGATGAGCCGGTGTCTGCCCTGGATGTGTCGATCCAGGCCCAGGTACTGAATCTGCTGATGGATCTGCAGAGGGATCTGAATCTGACCTACATGTTTATCACACATGATCTGGCAGTAGTGCGGTATATATCTCATGATATTATGGTTATGTACCTGGGAGAGACGGTGGAAACCTGTGGGGCGGATGAACTTTTTGAACATCCTCTGCATCCGTATACGAAGGCACTGTTGTCTGCTGTTCCGGTGGCAGATATCCACCACAAGGAACAACGGATTGCCCTGGAAGGAGAGCTGCGTTCTCCCATCAACCCGAAACCCGGCTGCCGGTTTGCGGCCCGCTGTCCGTACGCCAAAGAGATCTGCCACCGGGATTCTCCGGAAGCCGAGGAAATATTCCCGGGACATATGACCCGCTGCCATTTTGTCAGAGAAATCAACGGACTTTAAGAGAACGGAAGACATGGTTCAGTTTGTGACCGGGTAATCCGGTTGACATAAAAAACAAGGAGGAACAAAACATGAAAAAAGCAACGAAACTTCTTGGCTTTCTGATGGCGCTCTGCCTGGCCGGAACCGTTTTTACGGCTCTTCATGCGGATGCGGCGCAGACATCCAGCAAGGATGAACTCAACATTGCCATGACCACAGAGCCTACGAACTTTGACGTGCAGGCAGACAGCAACCCCGCCGCCACCAAGGTTCGTGAGCAGATTTTCTCCCGCCTGGTACGTGTCAACGCGGATGCGGAAATTGAAGGAGATCTGGCTGAGTCCTGGGAGATTTCCGAGGACGGCCTGGCAATTACTTTCCATCTGCGTCAGGGTGTGAAGTGGCACAATGGGGATGATTTTAACGCGGATGATGTCATTTACTCTTTCGCGAGAGGATCTGAAGTCCCTTATGTGACCAGCGGCTATGATTTTGTAGATTACGGCGCTACGGAAAAAGTGGATGATTATACGGTTGTTCTGCACCTGGCATATCCTTACTCCACTGCCCTGCGTTCCCTTGCGACACAGTCCGTATTCATGATCCTGCATCAGGCGTCTGTAGAAGCTGCCGGCGATCAGATGAAGTACGAACCCGTGGGAACCGGTCCTTACAAGTTTGTTTCCTGGATTACCGGTGACTCCATCACCCTGGAAGCTTTTGAAGATTACTGGGAAGGCCAGGTGCCGATTCGCGACGTGATTTTCCATTTTGTTCCGGAAGCCACACAGGCCACCATCGAACTGGAAACCGGAGACGTGGACCTGGTTCTGGATCCGGCTGCCTCTGATATCAAGCGTATGGAAGGGGATGCCAGCGGAGATTACCAGGTTCTGAAGTTCTCTTCAAACCACAGTGATTCCCTGGTATTCAACTACAACGCCGAGATTTTCCGCGACATCCGTGTCCGCAAGGCGGTAGCCTATGCCATCAATCTGGATGAAGTTCTGCTCGGTGCGTATGGCGGAAACGGCTACGTAGCCAGCACTTTCGTTACGAAAGACACGTATGGTTTTACAGATGAATTTGAAGGGGATGCCTATCCTTACAAGCAGGATCTGGAGCAGGCGAAGAGTCTGCTGGCAGAAGCCGGTTATCCGGATGGCTTTGCTATGAACCTGCTGGTGGACTCCGATACTTCCTACCGCTACAAGACGGCGGAAATCATTCAGAACCAGCTGGGCCAGATTGGTATTACCGTCAACATCAGGGCCTTCGATACCGCCACCTATAAATCCATGCGCGCAGCGCAGGATCCTGCGGAATTCGAAGCCATGCTGTACGGCTGTTCCGGTCTGACGGGTGATGCTGATGATATGCTGTGGCAGTCTCTGGAATCCACGGCAGCCGGTTCCAAGGGATATGTGTACACCCATGATGACGACCAGCTGTCCACCGAGAAATATGATGAACTGCTGCATCAGGCACGTGCTACCTATGATGATGCGGAAAGAGTTGCGATTTATAAGGAAATTCAGGAACTCGCCGAAGAAGAACTGCCGTTTATGCCTACCTGCACACGCGGCGTGAAGGCCCTGGCCAGCGCGGATCTGAAGGGTGTAGATTACTACTTCGGATACCTGAGACTGAGAGGAGCCTATTTCGAATAAAGGCAGACAGCTGAATCATGATTTATGATATCGTAAACATGACAGGCCCCCCGGTTCATTATCTGAACCGGGGGGCCTGCTGTATGGCATTATCGGAACTGGCTTGGGGCACAGAGGATCTGCCCTTGTGGCTTTGGAAGCTTTACCGGGAGTTGTTGATGTAAGCGTAAATCTCCCGGATGGCGGCTTCGTATTTGTCGTCCGGGACGCAGATCAGAAGATTCAGCTTCCCGGCTCCCTGGTTGACGGTGCTGATCTCTATGCCGGCACGTGTCAGGGCCTGCAGCACCTGAATGTTGGCGTCGCAGGACTCGGTATCCCGCTCTCCGAGAATAGCGATCATCGAGAGGTTTTC
>CACZQT010000462.1 GCA_902783295.1 uncultured Lachnospiraceae bacterium | reverse complement strand
ATAGCCTGCCTATGCTCAGCCCGATAGGGCTGTCGAACAGGAAGCCCCCACTTCTAAGCGTAAGCAAAAGTGGTGGGAGCATGTCACCATCTATCGGACATCTGCCGTCTGCAGAATATCCGTTTCTTTTCTTTTTCCAATCAGGTAGACCGCAAGGAGCATCATTGCCTTGAAAATATTATCTGCGATCATGCAGTACCAGACTGCCCGGAGATCCAGCATCCAGACATGGGTGCACAGGTACGTAAGAACGATCCGGATCCCCCACATGCTGAAGGTCTCCACCAGAAAAACGCCCTTTGTCTTTCCCTTTCCGTAAGCGATGCCCTCCAGGACGACCATCAGGCCGAAGAAGGGTTCCGTGAAGGCTACCAGCCGGAGCATCTCCGCTCCAAGCTCTGCCGCGGGAAGGCTGCTGGTAAATATGCGCATCAGGGGAAGTGCCGTAAAGAACAGCACGGTCCCAGTCAGCAGCATCGATCCCACAGTCAGGATTATACTTATGTACTCCGTCATGCGGAGCTTCTCTGGATCACGCTCGCCGATCGCATGGCCGATCATGGCTGATGTCGCAGTCCGCAGGCCATATCCGGGAATATAGAACAGCTCCTCAGCCGTGATGGCGATCGAATGAGCTGCAAAAATCGTAGTCCCCATGCCTGAGACCATGCCTGCAAATACGACATAGCCGAGGCAGGAAGCTGCGCTGGTACCCATCACAGGAAGCCCTATGCTTCCGCAGGACTTCAGCACCTGCCAGTCCGGGACCATGTCCTTCGCGCTCCACCGGATCTCCGTTTTTTTCCAGGCAAAGACCGCCATCAGGATTCCGGAAGCTGTATAGCAGACTGCCGTGGCAATCGCGGCCCCGATCACGCCCAGGCCTGCCCCGTATATCAGCAGGGCATTCAGAAATGCATTTGCTATATTGCAGAGCAGATTAATCTGCATGGGCGTCCGGGTATCTTTGGCAGCGCGCAGGGCAGACCCCATCACCACGTTGGCGGTACGGAAAATCAGCGGGAGGCTGATGATGGCAAAATAAGCAGCCGCGTCCGGACGCACATCCGCCGCGGCGTTCATCCATACCGGGATGCGGGAGCTGAGCCCCACACAGACAAGGGTCAGCACTCCGCCCCATGCCAGGCTCAGGGAAAAGCCCTGCCCGGCAATATGCCTGCTCTTCGCCTCGTTCTTCTCGCCGACCGCCTGCGCCGTCAGGGAAAGGATGGCAATTCCCAGGGCATAGGCCATGCTGTTCACCATCCAGTTGACCGAAGCTGTCAGGCTGACCGCTGCAGTGGCCCGCTCTCCCAGCCTGCCTACCATGGCAGTATCCACATACTGCAGAAGGGTCGTCAGGATCTGTTCAATGACCGTAGGTACCGCAAGTGCAAATAAAGATTGTAAGATCGTTTTTCTGGTACTCATACCTGTCATATTAATCATCCGGGCAGGTATAGTCAAATGATTATACACCGGGCAGGTATAGTCAAATGATTATTTTCTTGCAATCCGACAGGAAATACGCTATAATTTCGATTTGTCAGAATACAGCTGACAGCAAAATGGGCGGTTTCCCGAGTGGCCAAAGGGGACAGACTGTAAATCTGCTGGCGACGCCTTCGGTGGTTCGAATCCACCACCGCCCACTTCTCTGCAGGCATATCCTGCAGAAGATCAAACCAAATACGCCGGCGTGGCGGAATTGGCAGACGCCCGGGACTTAAAATCCCGTGGGTAGCGATACCCGTACCGGTTCGATCCCGGTCGCCGGCACACAAAGAGCCCGAAAATGCTCAAAACAGCATTTCCGGGCCTCTTTTTATTTCATTTTCTTCGTATGGATAATTTGGGAAACAGGGACAGACCACTCTTTACGAGTTCTTTTTCCAGGACTCTTCGATCATATATCCCTCGGATTTCAGAATATCTCCAAGTGCGAATACTTTATCTTCTTTGCAGTCTCCGTAGATCGTAAGGCTGTCAAGCGTATCGTCAATGAACCGCATGTCCTCTTCCGTCAGTTCGATTTCCGCGGCGCGGAGATTTTCATGAATGAAGCGCATCTCATACATACCCGGAATAGGCACCAGGCGGTCATATTTATGCATCAGCCATGCCAGCGCGATCTGGGAATAAGTCGCGTTTTTCTCACCGGCCAGCTTGTCGATCATGGTCAGCACCGGCTGGTTCTTTTTCAGGTTTTCATCGGTAAACCATGTGGACGTTCTGTGAATGTCATCATTTTTGTAAGTCATGCCCGGCTTGTATGCGCCGCTGAGAAATCCGGATGCGAGAGGCATGTATGGAGTAAAGCCGATTCCGTGCCTGGCGCAGGCTTCCAGAGATCCGTCTGTAAGCGGTGAACGTTCCATCATGGAAAATT
>CACZQT010000461.1 GCA_902783295.1 uncultured Lachnospiraceae bacterium | reverse complement strand
GACTATACCCGGGAGGATATTGCCCGGTTCCGTGAAAATATCCGCCGTCATGTGGTTCCGGTGGTGATGGAAATCTTTGAAGAACGCCGGAAAGCCCTGGGTCTGGACAAGCTCTGCTTCTGCGATGAATCCCTGACCGGTCCGGACGGGAATGTGGTTCCGGAAGGCACGACTGAAGAACTGGTAGCTGTTGCACAGCAGATGTACCGGGAACTTTCCCCGGAAACCGGAGCTTTCTTTGATTTCATGACCGAACATCAGATGTTCGACCTGGAAACCAGGCCCGGAAAGCAGATGGGCGGCTACTGCACCTTCCTGCCGGAGCTGAAATCCCCCTTTATTTTCTCTAATTTCAACGGTACAACCGCGGATATCGACGTACTGACTCACGAAGCCGGCCATGCCTTCGAATCCTTTACCGCCTGCCGTGAAGGAGTCCTGAATGATATGCTTTTCTCTACTTCCGAAGTAGCTGAAATCCATTCCATGTCCATGGAACTCTTCACGCATCCCTGGATGGAGAATTTCTTCTCGGGCAGTAAGGAAAAGGCAGACCGGTACCGCAGGGATCACCTGCAGGGCTGCATTATCTTCCTGCCCTACAGCGCCTGTGTGGATGAGTTCCAGGAGCAGGTGTATCTGCGCCGCCTGACAAAGGCAGAAGACCGCTACGCTCTCTGGCACGAACTGGAACAGAAATATATGCCCTGGAGGAACTATGACGGCATCGGATTTCTGGAGAAGGGCGGATTCTGGATGCAGAAGCTCCATATCTTCAAGTATCCGTTCTACTACATCGACTACTCGCTGGCCCAGATCTGTGCGCTGGAATACTATCTGCGCTCAGAAACCGACCGGGAAGCCGCCTGGGAAGATTATTACCGTCTCTGCCAGGCAGGCGGCAGCAAGCCGTATTTCCATCTGCTGCGCCTCGGCCGTCTCAGCAACCCCTTTGCCGAGTGCACGCTGGAAGGGCTGATGGAGCAGCTCCGGCCGGAACTTCTGGAATCGTAAAGCAGGATCCGGGCAGTCACCGGAATCTGCCGCTTGTCATCGGCAGAATATAATGCTACAATGAATAAAAATACGGGCTTATAAGCCCACACAACAAGGAGGATAAGAGAATGATGAAAAAGATGGCATCCCTTCTGGCATTGGTGCTTTCGCTGTCGATGGCAGCTGTTTTTCCGGTACAGGCAGCGGAGGCCGGCAGCCAGGCGGCTGAACAGGAATCTCTTGTAGTAGAACCGGAAGCGGCACATGCAGGAAATCCTTTCACAGGCACCTGGGAAGTTCAGTCTGCCACCATGAACAGCTCCGTGATCCCCGTCGAGCAGCTCCTTCAGGCGGACAGCCTGACTGCCGAAGTCGCTGAAAACGGTTCGGTTACCCTTCGTTTCGGCAATGGTTTTACTGCTTCCGTAATGCCGGTATACATTGGCAGCTCCATGGTTGTTCAGTATAAAGAGCTTGGCAATGACATGACATGGATCGTGACGCAAAATGGAGACGACAGCGCTACAGCTGTTTACGATGTATATTCCATCGCGCTGAAGCTTATGTCTGGTGACGAACAGGAAGCGGAGCCCGTTGCAGCTGTTGCGGAATCCGAACCCGAAGCCGGCCAGGAAGCCCTGGTTGTGGAACCCGAAGCGGAACATGAAGGAAATCCCTTCGCCGGCGTCTGGAAAGTTAACTCTGCGACCATGAACAGCTCGGAAATCCCTGTCAGCCAGATCCTTCAGGCAGACGGCATGGTTGCCGTAGTCTCTGAAGACGGTACTGTGACGCTGCTTTTCAGCAACGATTTTACAGCTGTTGTAAAACCGGCCTATACCAATGATGTCATGACTGTCCACTACAAAGAATCTGGTGCTGATATGACCTGGAACGTGGTACTGAATCAGGACGGAAATGCCATTGCCCTCTATGACGAATATTCGATTCGCCTGAACAAGGTGCAGTAAGAGATTCAAGACAAAAACACAGACAGGCAACTTGATCAGGTGCGGGCTGATGAAACACAGCCCGCACCTGATTTTTATCTTGAACGTACAGGAACTCCCTCCGTTGAGTGCGGAGCCCCGCATCAGGAAAAGAATCGACGTGCTTATTGCGGCGGGCAGCGGAATACCTGTACTTCGTAGGGCCGCAGTCTGCCGGTTTTTCCTTCTGCAGGATAGTTGCAGAGCAGCTCTTCCAGACGGTCCGCCGCGTAACCTTTCGGCAGGCGGTACCGGATATCCCGGTCCGCGAAAGAACAGACTACCAGAATCCTCTCCCCCCGGTAACGCCGTTCGTACATATAGATGCGGCGGCTCTTCGGATAATATTCCCTGTAGCGCCCCCACAGCAGCGTATCATTGTTTTTCCTCAGGGCAAGCAGCTGCCGGTAAAAATTCAGAATGCTTTCCGGATCCTTTTCTTCCCTTTCCACATTGACTTTCCGGTAGTTCGGATTCACGGTAAACCAGGGCTTCACCGTCGAAAACCCGGCATTTTTCTTCCCGCTCCACTGCATCGGTGTACGGGCAGAATCCCGGCTGGACACGTAGATTCTTCCCAGCCTCTACTCTTTTTTCTCCCAGCGGAAAAAGGTATGGTACGCCTGAACAGACGCTACATCCAGATACTCGTCGATGGAATGCAGGCGGATGTTCGTCATGCCGATCTCCTGCCCCTGATAGATAAACGGCGTACCGCGCTGAAGAATATAGCAGGCTGCGAGCATGGTTCCGGACTCCCGCCAGTATTTCCGGCTCCTGTACCGGCTGATAACCCTCGGATGATCGTGGTTCTCCAGATACAGGGCATTCCAGGCTTTTCCCTCCAGTTCATTCTGCCAGAGGCTGAAGGCCTTCTTCAGCTTTTTCAGCCAGAAGCGGTGATGTACGTATTCTGTCAGGAAACAGTCTGCCATCATGGTATCAAACTGGATCATCATATCCAGCACCCGGTCTTTCCCCTGCAGATAGGTGAGCGCTGTTTTTACAGGCGTCATCGGCGCTTCCCCGATCTGGATTGCCCCGTACTGCAGGACCACCTTCCGGAATTCCCGCAGATACCGGTTCAGGTTCGGACCGTCCTTGTAGAACGGCAGCCCGTTAATGGCAGGAAGGAAGGGAATGCCGTCAGGAAGCTGCGGATGTTTGGAGATATAGGTGATGACGTCCTCCCGGAAGCCGTCCACTCCCATATCCAGCCAGAACCGCATAATGTCCTTTACTTCCTCCCGGACACGTGGATTGTCCATGTTCAGATCCGGCTGTTTTTTTGCGAAAATGTGCAGATAATACTGCTCCCGCTGCGGATGATATTCCCAGGCCAGGCCTTCAAACTGGCTGTACCAGTTATTCGGGGGAATTTTCTCTTCTCCCTTCCATCGGGGATCCCGCCAGATGTAGTAATCACTGTAAGGATTATCCTTCCCTTTGCAGCTCTCCACAAACCAGGGATGTTCATCCGAGGTATGATTAATGACCAGGTCCAGCAGGACCTTCAGCCCCAGTTCATGGGCCCGGTGAAGCACCTTCCGGAACTGCTCCAGTGTGCCGTAATCCGGGTGAATGTTCTTATAATCCGAAATATCATATCCATAATCCGCGTTGGGCGAGGGATAGATGGGGCTGAACCAGATCCCGTCCACACCCAGAGAGCGGATATATTCCAGCTTATCATATACACCGTATAAATCTCCTATGCCGTCCCCGTTTCCGTCGCAGAAGCTGCGGATCCAGATCTGGTAAAAGGACATCTTCCGGAAATCATACTGTTTCATGGCACTTTCCGAAGCCGGCACCTTATCTCCCGGCTTCTTCCGAACCTTCCTTTCTTCCCCGTTTTAACCCTTCGCGGAGTTTTCCCACAGCATTTTCCATAGCATGGTCCACTCTCTCACCGGCTTCCTGAATGTTGTCTGACAGCCGGTCCAGGAAGCTCTCCGTTCCTTCTTCCGCATCGCGGATGTTCTCCCGCATACCTTCGGCTGTTTCGCGGAAATCGTGGAAAAGTTCCCGTCCCAGCTTTCTCAGCCAGTCCTGCTGTTCCATTCCGCGCGCGGTTGCCGTTACCAGATAATCCTCCGGCTGCTTCCGGTGGGCAGGAAGGGCTCCTCTTGCTTTTTCCTCCAGCAGGAAGCTGTACCGGTCATAGGCTTCCGCCACGCAGTCCTGCCATGAGAGATAAATTTCGTCCATGGCATGCTGCCCTACATCGTGCAGATGATCCAGGTCCCGGCAGGCTTCCTTCAGAAACGCAGCCATGGACTCCGCTGTCTCCTCAATCAGGAAGCCATTCCGGCCGTCTGTGATGTTTTCCGCGGCACAGGAACCGGCCACCAGAACGCTGGCCAGTCCGCAGGCGGCCGCTTCCCGTACAACCAGTCCGTTCGTGTCGAAGGTGGAGGGAAACAGGAAAAGATCCGCGCGTGTATTCCAGGCACGCAGCACGTCCCTGTCGTACACCGGACCAATGAACAGGCATTTTCCCGGTGTCGTTTCCGTATCTGCCAGATCCAGTTCTTTCATCTTCTGTTCCAGGAGTTCCTGGTCCGGCCCACGGCCGATAAAGACCATCCGGAAATCCTGCCCCGCATCCGAAAGCAGCCGCATCGCATCCAGAATCAACGGAATCCCCTTGTAGGTCATCATCCGCCCGACAAAGAGAAACATGGGAATTCCTTCCGGCAGATCATAGCCGGCCGTTGCTGCCCGTACGCCCGCCTCATCTACACGGCCTCTGGCAAAGTCCACCCCGTTGTTTACGACGCGGATGTCTCCCTGAAAGCCCAGCGCTTTCAGGCTCTCTCCGGCTCCGCGGCTGACAGCCCAGACCTCATCACAGGCCTCGATGTTCCGCACCATCGCTTTTACGCCTTCTTCCAGTACCACCTTCCCCTTCAGCAGGCGCGCCAGATCTATTTCATATTTTGTATGATAGGTCAGTATGACCGGCGCTCCTTTCTTTTCCCGGAGCAGCCTCGCTACAATCGTAGCCGTAGCCGGGCAGTGGGAATGGATGATATCCGGTCCGAAATCCGCCAGGGCGGATATGGCTTTTCCATCGAAAGGATTCCCGGTCCGGTAACCGTTAATCTCTGCGCCTGTCCCGAAACTGGGATAGGCTACTACGGGATACGGATACTGTGAATAATCTGCTTCCGGATACCGCGGAGTTCCGATAATCACCTCCGCATGAAAATCGCTCATCAGGTACCGGGCATAATTCATCATCACATTCACCACACCGTCTACAACGGGAGGGAAAGCATCATTCAGCAGGCATACTTTCATACGTTCTTCTCTTCTCCTTTCAGGAACGCCGCCGTCATTTTCCGGAAACATTATTCTGAGCAATAATCTATTTCTCTCATAACATATTCCCCTGCTCTTTCTTGTCATAAAATCCAGATGTACAGCGAAGGCCGTATCCGGCCATTTTCTGTGCTGTACCCAGAACTCACAAAACGGCAGGGTGCTTTTATGAAGACTCTCGATTACGATAAGATCGCAGACAGGATACGGGATATCCGCCTGCAAAGGGGGCTTACGCAGGAAAACCTGGCGGAAGCAGCCGACGTAAACCAAAGCCACATCAACAATGTTGAAAACCACCGTTCGAGGCTTTCTCTTACGGCTCTTGTAAATATCTGCAGAGTGATGGATGTATCAGTAGACTACATCCTGGGTTCTGCCGCCGGAGAGCCGGAGGCCTCCATCGATCTGGAGATTCTGCGGGAAGCGAAGCGGTGTGATCCGAAAATGAAGGAACGTCTGTTAACGATCATCCGGGCACTTCAGTAACCGCCGGAGGAGGGCAGGACAAGGGGACAGTCCCTGTGCCCCCAAGGGACACGGGGACTGTCCCCTTGTCCTGCCCTCCCCGCGGCGGATTCGCTTTCTGCCGCAGGATCCGGAATGATTATGACCTGAATTTCACAGCCGTTCCGTAAGCCATGACTTCTGCTGCACTCTGCATAATGGAGGCTGAAGAATACCTGACGCACACGATGGCATCCGCCCGAAGGCTTTCCGCCTCTTCAACCATACGCTTTGTAGCCAGAGCTCTGGCGTTGTTCATCATATCATTGTACTTGGTGAGTTCTCCTCCGACCAGGGTCTTCAGTCCGGCACCGATATCACGGATCGCATTCACGGTCTGAATCGTGCTTCCCTTCACCATTCCCAGCATTTCCAGTTCTCTTCCGTCAATTCCGTCAGTAGTTACTAAGATCATCTTCTTCACCGCTCCTTATTTCATTAATTCTGGATTTTAATACATAAACCATGCCGATCCCCAGTGCAGCAATGGGAAGGGCAAACAATACCATAAAAGGTTGGAATGCTGCGGCTGTCAGGGCAAATATCAGATAAACCAGCAGATATCCCACAAAAACAATCGTTATGATGACCGGAGCCACCATCTTCTTTTTATGATTATCCAAAGCTGCCTTCTTTCTTCTGCCGGATAGAACTCCGTCCCTTTATGAGAAACACTGATTCGCGTTTCCCTTGTTTTCAGAATGTTACAACCTCCGGTGCCTTCGTAAAGGAACTGAACGTTGCGGTTGCATTCTTCAGATAAAATACCTCTGTATTGCCGTCGTCTGCTTTATACATTGCCTGCAGGGAAGGATAAGCATCCAGCATGGACTGCCTGGCTTCGACCCGGTCATCTTCTTCCAGTTCTCCGGCTACGCGCAGCCATTCGCCGTCCTTGAAAGCACAGATCTCCACCTTCGGATTCGCATGGATCTGTTTCGAAACGGGTTTCACTTTCCCGGTCTGGATATAGAGCTTCCCTTCAAAAATATGAACAGTACCGAAAGGCCTGACCCTCGGCTGATCACCTTCCACAGTTGCCAGATAGTAGGTTCCTGCTTCCTTCAGAAATTTAACGACTCTTTCCATCATAACCTCCTTTTTCTGTATGATTATTTCAGACATCTTTCAGCTGAACATCTACGACCTCCGGATGATCCTTCGCATACTGAAGAACTTCCGTTACGGAAAACGGTTTTTTCAGCCTCACCGCCGCCGTGAGGGTGGTTACTTCCCCATCCCTTACATAGGTGCATTTATCCACGATACAGTTATGCTCCTTCAGCAGCTTCGGGAAAAAGGACGCCGGATCCACATCCCCTTTGATCTTGAGTTCCAGCATCTGATCCACCATGCTGTCGTTTCCGAACTGAAAACGGTGGAGAATCGTCTGCATCAGAATCAGCACAAAGGTCTCCGTAATGCCGATCCAGTACATCCCTGCCCCGACGGCCATTCCGATGGCGGCCGTCGCCCACATACCGGCAGCCGTCGTCAGACCATGTACAGAATACTTTCCCTGTTTAAAAATGATGCCCGCTCCCAGAAACGAGATGCCGCTGACCACCTGCGCGGCAATGCGCGCCCCGTCCACGCCACGGATACCGATCGCCTCTCCTGCTTTCAGATCTATAAAAGCATATTTGGACAGGATCATAAAAACAGCAGCTGTCATGGCCACGATACAGTGCGTACGGGTTCCGGCCCCTTTCATCCGGCGGGACCGTTCAATTCCCACCAGGATTCCCAGCATGGCTGAAATAACGATCCGGATGGCGAATTCCAGATTATCATAACTTGTAAGCATCGTTTCCGGAAGAAACGGAGTTTTTCCTGCCAGCATGGTTTATTCCGCCTCCTCTTCCATCTCCCGCTTCAGCCGCTGAAGCATCCCATAGCCGGGTTTCAGGCTGTTGTCTTTCCGGATCAGGCCGGAAGGAGCTCCCAGCCATCCCCCGTCCGCGCAGTCCCAGTTGGTGACAGCCTCCACCAGCGGATGTCCGGCCAGGATCCGGATCATTTCCTCCATCTGCTCCGCCTGCCGCTTCTCCCCTTCTGCTGTAGTCGGCCATTCGGGGATCTGGTAATCGTTGAGGTCGATGATATCGCCCGGCATGAGGTGTCCCGAAACGAGCGTATTCTCCGTAAAGTGCAAAGGAAGGCCGAAGCGCTCAAACCTCCGCAGAACCTCTTCCAGCTTCTTCCTCCCCATATATCCCTGATGCTGATGGGTCTGCAGCCCGATCGCGCCGATCGGAACCCCGGCATCCAGGCACCGGTCAATCAGTTCCGCATAGCTTTCGCTCAGGTTGAAATCATTGATCAGGAGCAGGGCGTCCGGATTTGCCGCCTTTGCGGCTGCAAACACTTCCTTTATCAGGCTGACAGTTCCGTACGCCCGGCAGATCCGGGTCACTGCATTATCATATCTGTCGAATACCGGCATGATGACCGCTTCATTGATCACATCCCAGATATCGATTACACCCCTGAAAGCGGACACTTCCCGGTCGATCCTCGCCAGCTGTTTATCCAGAATAGTCTGATTGTCATACTCCATCAGCCAGTCCGCACAGACAGTATGCCAGCAGAGCGGATGTCCTTTCACCTGCTTATCGTGATCCCGCAGGAACTTTGCGGTTTTATACAGGTGTTCAAAATCCGGCTTTCCCTCTTCCGGCTCATACCGGCCCCAGTAGAACGGCAAAGTGCCGTAATCGAAAAGCGCCAGCCATTTATCGGCCCGCTCTTTCAGAAAAGGGTCCTTCTCTCCGCCGTTCACATACGGCATCATGTCAAAGGCCCCGCATCCAAACATCATTTCCATCATCCTCCCGGCCTGTCCGGCCCTCCCCCACAATCATAATTCCCTTTATCAGCCACATCGGATATACGCGGTATAGGACAAAGTATAATATAAACTTACGATCTTTACAATGGTTTTCGGCTTCTCTTTTTCAGCAACTTTTCCCGGGTCTTCATGAAAAGAAGCATTCCTGTCCGGTACGGCTGAACCGGAGTCTGACGGTCTGCAGCAGCCGCGCAATCGGAAGCACATATATTTTTGCTTTTTCATCTTGCAGGTTAATATTTTATGTGCTATATTGTCTTCAGATACTTATTCTGCCTGCTTTACTTTCCAAGGAGGCCGGTACCCATGTCCGATCACAAAATAAATCTTATAAAAAATGACCCTGATGCTTCCCCCAATGCCCCTGCAGAGAAAGCACCTCTGGCGGAAATGATCCGGAAGTACCGGAAGGAAGCCGGTATTCCGCAGAAGGATCTGGCGGAAAAACTGGGCGTAACCAGAAACACCGTCATCAACTGGGAATCCGGGAAATATCGTCCGGATGCGGACCTTTTCCCGCCGCTGTGCCGTCTTCTGGGAATCTCCTTAGGCGACCTGTTCGGCATGGAGCCCGGACCGGCGGACGGCTTTTCCGCGCATGAGCAGGAACTTGTCCGCCGTTACCGGCGCATCAGCCCGGTCGGCCGGAAAATCGTTGACCACATGGTAGAAAACATCCTGGATGAGGAAGCGCGCGAAAAGTACCGCATCCTGAACGAGACGACTCTCGGCGTGGGGGTGATCGCCACCCGGGCCGCCGCAGGCGACGGCCTGGCCTACAGTGATATTCCCATGGAGGATTACCGCTTCGTATTCATGAACGGCCGGAACCGGAAAGCAAACGCCATCATCCACGTCAGAGGCGACAGTATGCTTCCTGTCTACAGGGACGGGGACTGGGTATATATACAGTACACGGAATCCGCCGGCATCGGGGAGGATGTCATCTGTTCTTCCCGCGCGGGCATGCATATCAAGCGGCTTGGGGAAGACGGTCCCTATTCCGTCAACAAAGAGGTTCCGTTCTCACTGACCGGTGAAGATGACCATGTGAGAATCGTCGGGCGCGTCCTCGGAATCGTGGATCCTTCTTCGGATTTCCCGGGCTGCGCCGAAAATGAGCTGCTGGCAGAGCTCCGCCGCGACGAGATCCGGGCCTTCCGTGAAAAACACGGGCTGGATAATTCCATGGAATAATCCGTGAAAGAGGCCCTGCCTGGGTACCCCGGCGAATACCTAAAAGAAAAAATACGGTCCCGGATGCTGCAGCAGACTGACGGAGGGGGAGGAAATGGATATATCTTCGGCTGAACCTGTTTACGCTGCCATAGACATGAAGTCCTATTATGCCAGCGTGGAAGCCGTAAGCCGCGGGCTGGATCCTCTGACGGTGAACCTTCTGGTAGCGGATCCCACCCGTTCGGACCAGACAATCTGCCTGGCTGTCTCCCCTGCTCTTAAAGCGATCGGCGTGCCCTCCCGTCCCCGCCTGTTTGAGGCCAAACGGGCCATTCTTGCTTATGAGCGCCGTACCGGCCGGAAAGTGAATTACATTACAGCCACCCCCCGGATGGCCCTGTATGAGCAGGTGGCGGCCAGAATCCACTCCGTCCTCCTGCGTTACGCGGCTGCAGAAGACATCCATGTATACAGTATCGACG
>CACZQT010000460.1 GCA_902783295.1 uncultured Lachnospiraceae bacterium | reverse complement strand
GCATACACGAAAGTGGATCTGGGCATTGTTGCCTATCACTTCGAAGTTGCGTCTGGGAAAAAGGTTCTGCACTGATCCTCCAGTGTAGAGATTCAAAGGAATAAAGCGAAAACCCGTTTCATGGTTCATTCCTCCACGATCAGGATACGTCCGGCCCTGCGGGCTTTTTCTTCCGGGTAATCACCCTTGCAGTAACCCAGCAGAACACAAGACAGTCTCCCTTCAATCAGTGCAGGTAATGGACAGATTCCTGAACAATCCATTCGTGCCGATATCCACATACAAGCCCACACTGCCGCGGCTTTCAGGTCCATGCTTGAAGCCGTTCACCTCTAGCACTTTTTGACCGTCCACAAAGAACAGGCCCCGGTCATCCTGGATTTCCGCCCGGATATGGCTCCATGCGTTCAGCGCAATGGTATCCACGGGGCCTTCATATTCCGTAATGCCGAACTCCCGGAAATAGGAAAAGGTATAGCCGGGATAGGAAAAGTATTGGCAGCCATGGGCTTTTCTGATGGAATCAGTACAGTCTTTTCCGTTGGCTGGGCGGATGTAAAAGGATTCAAATTCGCTGTCGCTTTCGTTGGCCCGGAACACGATGCCGATGAAGCCCCGGGCATAATCCGGCGCGTCAGCGAGCAGCCTGCCGCATACGTCCACCTCGATGACACCGTTGTGAAAGCCGATACCCTTGACTTTCAAATATGTGTTTTCATCAGGCTGCTGCTTGTCAGTTTTGTGCGTCTGAACCGTTCCGTCCGGCAGAAACGCCGCTTTTGTATGGACAGGCGCAAAGTTTTCAGGGTTGATTCTGATGTTCATAAAGACTGCTCCTCTCGCGTGCTGATCAGGCTTTCGCCGGTCAGGTCATTTCCTGTTTTCCAGTATTGGGGATCCACATCGTAGAGATCTCCATGGTCTCCGCTGGCCGCTGCCGGGAATCCCCGGCACCAGGCTTTCAGCTCACACTTGGCACATTTCTTAAATATACCGTATTCCCTATAGGCTTCCATTTCGCAGGCCCACAGATCGGCCAGACGATCTTGGAATATGTTGCCAACTTTGCTGTTCTGCACACTGCGGCAGGCAAACACCTCGCCGTTGGGCAGAATGGTCATATGGCAGTTGGCACAGTTGCAGCCACCGTAGATCATGTCTGGATCAGCGTTGGCCGGGAGCTTGAATTCCCTTGTTTCATAGGATAAGGGATTTTTCTATAGCGCACAAGTACGCACCTTTTTATAACTACCTGGTTACCGCAAAGTAACTATGCAATAAAAAGTGTGTACTTCCTTACAGAGCACTTTCACCATTCAAGTGTTAGTTCGCCTTCCGCCAATGATAGATCAAACGCCGCCCAAATAAAGGGGTTTCCCTTCTGCTGCCAGACAGGCCTCCCTGTTTCCGGCAGTTTTCTGATGTCGGCCTTTATTAGCTGACACTCCGTCCGAAAACAGGAGAAACGCTCTCCATCTTTTAATACAGGTGGTTTCCGGAGGAAATTCATTTTGATTGTCAGCAACGCAAACTCGACATATTTAAGAGTTTAGGTTATCATGTAGCATGTCAGGAGGGCAGCTGCCATGCTAAAACCATTGGGAGCCTTAAAGCCGAGAGACATTCCAAGGGGAGTAAAGATGTCTGGAACACATAAGAAATGGTATCGTCTGGATACGGCGGCGCTGATTTTTCCGGCAATCGCCCGCAAGAACTGGAGCAACGCATTTCGCGTTTCCGCAACGCTGACGGAAGTGATCGACCCGGATGTCCTGCAGCGGGCGGTTGACGATATGCGGCATCGTTTTCCGTCCTTCTTCGTGACCCTTCAGAAGGGTTTTTTCTGGTACTATCTGGAGCAGAGCGATCTTCCCGTAAAGGTGAGAAAGGATTACGCCTATCCGCTCACCTTCATGAGCAGGCGGGAATTGCTTCAGAACTGCCTGCGCGTGCTGTATTATAAAAACCGCATTGCCGTGGAATGCTTTCACTCCGTCACGGATGGACGCGGCGGCAGCGTATTCCTGTGCAATCTGACTGCGCGTTACCTGGAATTAAAATACGGCATAAGCATACCGAGAGAAGGACTGCTTCGGGACCTGTCTGAACCGCCGTCTGAAGAGGAACTGGAGGACAGCTTCCTGAAAAACGCGGCGGAAGTCGCTTCGGGCCGCAGGGAGGATAAGTCCTGCCGCCTGCGCGGTACTCACGAGCCCGACGGTTTCAGAACGCTCACCACGGGCATCGTTGATACGCAGTCTCTGCTGGATGCGGCTCACCGTTTCAAAGTAACGGTGACAGCACTGCTTGCGGCGGTTATGGTGGAGAGCATCATCGCCATGCAGAACGACAGACTCCCCCGAAAGCGGCAGCGTGCGGTAAAGGTCACGATCCCGGTTGATCTCAGGCGCCTCTTTGGCAGCGGGTCTCTGCGCAACTTTTCTCTCGTCCTGAATGTCGGCGTCGATCCGCGCTGCGGCGATTACAGCCTTGAGGAGCTCTGCTGCACGATCTATCATCAGCTCTGCGCCTTTGCCACACGGCAGAACATGGCGGGAATGATCGCCGCCAACGTGCAGCCGCAGCAGCTCGTTGCACTGCGTCTGGCACCGGTTTTGATCAAAAACCTCGTGATGGACCTCGTCTATCAGCGCATCGGGGAGGGCGGCGGCAGCCTGAATATTTCAAACATCACCGGCTTGCCGCTTCCGCAAATCATGTCCTCCTATGTGAAGCGGATGGAATTCATCATCGGGCCGCAGCGCAGCTATCCCAACAACTGTTCCGTGCTCAGTTTCGGCGGGAAGACCTACATCAATATGATTCGAAGTATCCGCGAGTCTGAGCTGGAGCG